>JBAUHP010000206.1:0-4744 GCA_049680345.1 Albidovulum sp.
GCCACGGCCAGCAGCACAATCGCCAAAAGCGTCAAAAAGACGTAGCGCAGGGTCTTGAACATCGGCTTGCCTTCACTCTCCGTTCAGGCGGTCACGCAAAAGTTTTCCGGTCTTGAAAAACGGAACATGCTTTTGCTCAACATTGACCGCTTCGCCGGTGCGTGGGTTACGCCCAGCGCGGGCATCGCGTTTCTTGACCGAGAATGCGCCAAAGCCGCGCAGCTCTACCCGGTCGCCACGCGCCATCGCTTCGATGACCTGCTCGAAGACCGTGTTGACGATCCTTTCGACATCGCGTTGGAACAGGTGCGGGTTCGCCTCGGATATCTTCTGGATCAGTTCCGACCGGATCATATTCCCCCCTATACGGCTCTGGCAGGGCCGCATTATTTATTTTCTCACCAACAGACTATAGGGGGAAAACTTCCCGGCACAAACAAGAAAGCCATCCCAAAGCCATTGTAAAAGCGAGCTATTTCACTGTGAGTAGGTATCTGGGGGCCTAGATTTACTCTGGCGGTGTGTTGACGCGGGGTAAAATTCCATGCCGCTGCGCAGAAAGCCGCAAAAATGCCAAGCGCAGCGAATCGGCCCGGCCCGGCAGAAAAATGGCCCCGTCCTTGCGAACGGGGCCAACTTTAACCTTTCAGGTCTGAACCCGAAGCTTACTTGTCGCCCTTGAGTGCAGCACCCAAGATATCGCCAAGCGATGCGCCCGAGTCCGAAGAGCCGTATTGTTCCACAGCGTCTTTTTCCTCGGCGATTTCGCGTGCCTTGATCGACAGACCCAGCTTGCGGGTCTTGGCATCGACATTGGTCACACGTGCATCAACATGATCGCCAACCTGGAAACGCTCGGGGCGCTGGTCGGCACGGTCACGCGACAGGTCCGAACGACGGATGAACGACTTCATCGAGTTATATTCAACCTCGATGCCGCCATCTTCCACCGCAGTCACCGTGGTGGTGATGACCGAACCGCGCTTCACGCCGTCAACCGCATCCGAGAAGGTATCGGCGTCCAGCGCCTTGACCGAAAGCGAGATACGCTCTTTCTCGACATCCACTTCGGTGACAGCGGCCTTGACCGTGTCGCCCTTGCGGAAGTTCTGGATAACGTCTTCGCCACGTGCATCCCACGACAGGTCCGACAAATGGACCATGCCGTCGATGTCATTCTCAAGGCCAACGAACAGACCGAATTCGGTGATGTTCTTGACTTCGCCTTCGATGATCGTGCCGACCGGGTGGGTTTCAGCAAAGACTTCCCACGGATTGCGCTGGGTCTGCTTGAGGCCAAGCGAAACACGGCGCTTTGCAGTGTCGATCTCCAGAACCATGACGTCAACTTCCTGGCTGGTCGAAACGATCTTGCCGGGGTGGACGTTCTTCTTGGTCCAGGACATCTCGGACACGTGGACAAGGCCTTCAACACCGGCTTCCAGCTCAACAAATGCGCCGTAATCGGTGATGTTGGTGACACGGCCATGATGGACCGAGCCCAGCGCGAACTTGGTTTCAACCGCATCCCATGGATCGGATTGCAATTGCTTCATGCCAAGGCTGATACGATGGGTTTCCTTGTTGATCTTGATGACCTGCACTTTGACAGTCTCACCAATGGCAAGGATTTCCGACGGGTGGTTGACGCGACGCCAAGCCATATCGGTGACGTGCAACAAGCCGTCAACGCCGCCCAGATCAACGAATGCACCGTATTCGGTGATGTTCTTGACCACGCCGTCAACTTCTTGGCCTTCGGTCAGGTTGCCGATGACTTCGGCGCGCTGCTCTGCACGGCTTTCCTCAAGGATCGCACGGCGCGAGACCACGATATTGCCGCGACGACGATCCATTTTCAGGATCTGGAACGGCTGCTTCATACCCATCAAGGGGCCAGCATCGCGTACCGGGCGGACATCAACCTGCGAACCGGGCAAGAAGGCCACAGCGCCGCCAAGATCGACCGTAAAGCCGCCTTTGACACGGCCGAAGATGGCGCCATCGACGCGCTCTTCTTTCTCGTAGGCTTTTTCCAGGCGGTCCCAGGCTTCTTCGCGACGCGCTTTTTCGCGGCTGATGCTGGCCTCGCCACGGGCGTTTTCAACGCGGTCAAGGTAAACCTCGACGGTGTCGCCCACTGCAATCTCGGGCTGCTCGCCCGGATCTGCGAATTCTTTAAGATCGATGCGGCCTTCCATCTTGTAGCCGACGTCGATGATGGCTTGTCCCGCCTCGATGGCGATGACCTTGCCTTTGACAACCGAACCCTCTTCGGGGGTGTCGATCTCGAAGCTTTCGTTCAAAAGGGCTTCGAATTCTTCCATTGTCGCTTTAGCGCACATGCGTGTACAGTTCCTTATCTACGTTGTTTTCGGGCCATGCGGTTGTCTCCGCCGGTCTTGGTTTGGTCTGCCGTGTTTGGCCGGTCTTCACGAAAACAATCAGGGCCGGAGGTTTCCGACCCTGCTCATCCTCATGTCCACCGGCTCTGACGGCCTGTTCGACAGGCGCGCGTATAGGTCGAAAAGTGCGCAAAGGCAAGTGGTGGTCGTGCCTGGGCCCGACTTTCCGCTCTGCACCCTCACCAAAGATGCCCTCACGCGGGGAAGCAGGGCCCTTATCCGGCGTTTGATTTCTGCGGAATGGGCCACCAAGCATTTTGCACTTCATGATCTTCAGGCGGATATTGATCCAACCCGCTCAGAAAGTGCTGGTTGGCCCAGTTCCCAAAATCTGATGATACGCGATGCATAATCTCAATCGTTGGGACCATGCTGTTCAACCGCAAGTACCCAACCTCTTTCAGCCCGTATTGGGTCGGCGCCGCGCCGATTGGTGCCTCTCGATCACGCAACTCCGCTGACAGGGCATGTTCTTGAGCCATTCCAAACACATACCATCGAGTTGCTTCAGCAAGCATGCGCCCTGAAATTCGTCCAATTCCCCCACCGCGTTCTGTCGTAACACTATCATGGGCGCGACCGGTAATTTTGACGTGTGGACCGCCATCATCCGTATGTTTCGGCATTACCAGTACCGCCCGCTGGATGCCTGTCTTCGACCAACAAAGGCTTGTGTTGCCCTGTAGCTGTTCGATGGGATCACCTTGCCTAAGTTCCTCTGAATTGCGCCAGATTCGGGCACATGAATTGGGCAGGTCAATGGCAGTCTTGTCCGCCCGGCAGACCTTCAAACCAAAACGCGGCCCAAGCCTTGGGCCCGCCCGTCGCACCCTCCCCAACGGGGCATCTTGTTGCCAGAGGGCAATGTTCCGCGTATGTTCCCATCACAGGAGGTCCCCATGCCCGCGTCTCAGCACGAAAAATACCAGCGCTTCAAAGCCCTGCACACCGGCCCCGATGCCTTTGTGATGCCCAACCCATGGGATGCGGGATCGGCCCGCATCCTGACCACGCTGGGGTTTGACGCCCTGGCCACCACCAGCGCCGGTTACGCCTTTTCCGCAGGCCTGCGCGATTCCTTCGCGGGGCTGGACCGCGATATGCTTTTGGCCAATGCCGCCGCCATCGTCGCGGCCACCGATCTGCCGGTCTCCGCCGATCTCGAAGACGGCTTTGGCGACCAGCCCCTGACTTGCGCAAAAACCATCCGCCTTGCAGCCGGTATCGGCCTTGTGGGCGGCTCGATCGAGGATGCAACCGGCGACCCGGACCAACCGATCTTCGATCTGGGCCTTGCGGTCGAACGTATCGCCGCCGCCGCCGAGGCCGCAAAGGGGCAGGATTTCTTGCTGACTGCGCGGGCGGAAAACTACCTCTGGGGCCGCCCCGATCTTAAAGACACGCTCAAACGCCTTCAGGCCTTTTCGGCCGCCGGGGCCGACGTGCTTTATGCCCCCGGCCTGCCCGATCTGGACGCCATTCGCACCGTCTGCGCCGAAACCGACAAGCCGGTGAATATCGTCATGGGGCTTTCCGGCCCGGTTTGGTCAGTATCAGAACTCGCCGCCGCAGGCGTGCGCCGCATCAGTGTCGGCGGCTCTTTCGCCCGCGCGGCCCTTGGTGCGCTGATCCGTGCCGCCGAAGAGGTGCGCGATCAAGGCACCTTTACCTATGCGGCATCGGCGGCCCCGGGTGCGCGGATAGAGGCGATGATGTCGGCGAAAAAGCGCGCCTGACGGCCGCACGCGGTTTTGGAACCCCGGCAATTGCGCTATGGTGCGCCCGCCAGAGTGCCGGAGGATGCCCATGACCCTGCCCGAAGCCATCGCCACCCAACCCGCCTGGATCGGCCTTTGGCTGAAATGGCTGATGTTCGGGGCCTTCCTCTTGCCACTGACCCTGATGATCTGGCGCCAGACCCGCCTTGCCGCGCTTTTGGCGCTTCTAAGCGGCATACTTGGCGCCATCGGCACCGGTTGGCTTTATGAGCAGATGGGCTATGTCAAGCTTCTGGGCCTGCCGCATATGCTGCTATGGACGCCTTTCGCGATCTACCTCTGGGCGCTCATGCGCCACGGCAACCTGCCCAAACTTGCGAAACTGGTGGTATTTGTGGTGCTGACCACGATCCTCGTGTCGCTCGCCTTCGACTATACCGATGTGATCCGCTATGCATTGGGGGAACGCGCCCCCCTGATCACCACCCCTGGCGGCTAAAGCGTTTCGGGTTTGACGTGATACATGATGCTTCAAGGTAAAGTCGAAAGGCATTAGACCTTTCGTGCCACGATGTAATGGGCGGGCGGTGGCCCTTTGGGATGATTTCCGCTTTCGACAAT
>JBAUHP010000207.1:0-9272 GCA_049680345.1 Albidovulum sp.
GGCACCTCGAACGGCTCCCGAACGACTTTGCCGCCGAGCGTGCCGACGCGCTTGACCGCCACGTCCACATCGGGGACTTCGATGTAAGCGATCCAGCCATTTTCTAGCTCCGGAGGCGTCTCGGCCAACCCCGCGCCCGCTTCGTCACCGGATAGGGCAAGGACGAAATCCTGCTCGCCGCCACCCCATGCAAAATCCGATGCCCGCTCGATTTCATAGGTCCAGTTGGCGACGTGCTGGTAAAACGCCATCGAACACGCCCTGTCCGATGTGAAAAGGTCGTGCCATACGATTTGACCTGCTTTCGACTGCGTCATCGTCTTACCTCCTGACATCTTTGATCTTCTTGACGTCGCGAACCATCTTCCCGAACGCCTTGTCGCGCGACCTGCGTTCGGCAAGGCTCGCGGAATTGAACGCGTCTTCGGCCATGAGCTTGCGCCATCTGCCAAGCCGAATGGCATCAAGAACGCCCTCATCAATAGCCTTCAGAACAGCGCATCCCGGCTCTGTCTCGTGCTGACAGTCGTTGAATCGACAGAGCGCGGCCAACTCCTGAATATCGGCAAAGAGATCATTGATCCCGTCCGCAGCATCGGTAAGCTGCAATTCCCGCATGCCCGGCGTGTCCAGGATCAGGCAGCCATTGGGCATCGCATGAAGCTCACGCCGTGTCGTCGTATGCCGACCCTTCGCGTCGTCCTCGCGAATGGTCTGGGTCTCAATGGATTGGCTGTCGAGCAACGCATTGGCCAGCGTCGATTTCCCAACGCCGGATGAGCCAAGGAACGCCACCGTTTTGCCGGGCTTGCACCAGGCCGCCAGTTCCGTTTTCGGGGCAGAGCCGCGTGCGTCAAATGCGACCACGTCGATCATTTCTAACACCGAGCGCGCCGCGTCAATGTAGGTTTGAGCATCCGTCACAAGGTCGGTCTTTGTGACGACGATGACAGGCGTGATCCGTGCCTCAAACGCCAGAGCGGCATAGCGTTCCAGCCGGGCCACTTTGAAGTCCTGATTGCAGGACGTGACGATAAAGGCCGTATCAATGTTCGCCGCGATCAGTTGTTCTTGCCGGTCTGTGCCAGGCGCGCGTCGCTTGATGAGGCTCGCGCGCTCGAGAAGCCGACTGGATCGCGGGCGCGAAGGATCCAGCATCAGCCAGTCCCCGACAGTCACATCGGCCCTGGGCGGAAGGGTCATGTCGATGCCGTCACCCAGGACGTGCAGCCCGCTGCGATGCACTTCGACAACGCGAACGGGAGGTGTTTCGCTCAAATCGTCCACACTGATTTGCTGGGCGAAGAAGGGTTGCCACCCCAGGGCCTGAAGAGGGCTGGGTTTGGCGTGTGATCCGGCGTCGCACGCGCGCCGCGGAAGGAAGTTTGAGTAATCCCGTGTCATGGGGTGCCACTTTCATGTCTCTGGCCCAGGTTGGAATTGGGCGCTGGTAGTAGGGAAATGAGTGCGCACATCGAACGCGTCTGTCAGCTACGAGAAGACAGATCTGTGTTAGACGTTATACGTGCTCCGGGAGGCGCGCTGCCTCCCTTCCTTACCGGGACATGAAATCTCCATTTCAGATGATGTGCACATAGGATGAATACAGGCAAAAAGCAACCGTTGACGGCTGATTTGGAACGCTTCTTCAGTTGTCTGAAGCGGCCATTCAACAGGAAAAAGGCTATGTCAGCCCTGTCCGCAGAGCGGAATTTGGTCCGTAAACGCCCAATGCCCCCCCGCCGAAGCGGGGGTGCGGTTTGGGCCCGGTCGGGGTTACTCTGCTGTCAGCAGTGGCGGTTTCGCCCCTGAAAGCCGTGGTTTTTCCGGCTCCATCACCTCAAGTGCGATGGCGCTGTCCTTGACCACAACCTTGACCAGCCCGCCTTTGGTCAGTTTGCCGAACAGCAATTCTTCGGCCAGCGGTTTTTTGATATGTTCTTGGATGACCCGGCCCAGAGGACGCGCGCCCATGCGGTCGTCGTAGCCCTTGTCGGCCAGCCATTCGGCGGCTTCCCGGGTCAGTTCGATATGGACATTGCGGTCCATCAACTGGGCTTCCAGTTGCAACACGAACTTGTCGACCACTTGCAAGATCACCTCGCGCGGCAATGCCCCGAACGCGATCACAGCATCCAGACGGTTACGGAATTCGGGCGTAAAGGTCCGCTCGATCGCCGCTGTGTCCTCGCCCTCGCGCTTGTCGCGGCCAAAGCCGATGGCGGATTTGGCCATGTCGGCTGCACCCGCATTGGTGGTCATGATCAAGATCACGTTGCGGAAATCCACCTGACGGCCATTGTGATCGGTCAGTTTCCCGTGATCCATCACCTGCAACAAGATGTTATAGACATCCGGATGGGCTTTCTCAATCTCGTCCAGAAGCAAGACACAATGGGGATGTTGATCAATCCCATCGGTCAAAAGCCCGCCCTGATCAAAGCCGACATACCCCGGAGGCGCGCCGATCAGCCGCGAAACCGCGTGTTTCTCCATATATTCCGACATGTCAAACCGCAAAAGCTCGACCCCCAGCGAATCCGCCAGTTGTTTGGCCACCTCGGTTTTGCCGACACCCGTGGGCCCTGCGAACAGATAGTTGCCGATGGGCTTTTCGGGTTCGCGCAGACCTGCCCGCGCCAGCTTGATCGCCGATGACAGTGCGGTGATCGCCGGATCTTGCCCGAATACCACGCGCTTGAGCGTCTTTTCCAGATCGCGCAGCACCTCGGCATCGTCTTTTGAGACATTGCGCGGTGGGATGCGGGCGATCTTGGCCACCACGGCCTCAATCTCTTTGGGGCCGATGGTTTTGCGGCGCTTGGATTCCGCCACCAGATGCTGCGCAGCCCCCGCTTCATCAATCACGTCAATCGCCTTGTCGGGCAGCTTGCGGTCATGGATGTAGCGCGCTGAAAGATCTACCGCCGATTTGATCGCATCATGGGTATAGCGCAGATCGTGGTGCTTCTCAAAATAGGGCTTCAGACCCATCAAGATCTTGACGGTATCGTCAACCGAAGGTTCATTCACGTCGATTTTCTGGAACCGGCGCGACAGCGCGCGGTCCTTCTCGAAATGCTGGCGGAATTCCTTATAGGTGGTCGATCCCATGCAACGCAGCTTGCCGCCCTGCAATGCGGGTTTCAAAAGATTGGACGCATCCATCGCCCCACCAGAGGTCGCACCCGCGCCGATAACGGTATGGATCTCATCAATGAACAAGATCGCATCGGGGTGCTCTTCCAGCTCTTTGACCACCGCTTTCAGACGTTCCTCGAAATCGCCACGATAGCGTGTTCCAGCCAGAAGCGCGCCCATATCAAGCGAGAAAATCGTGGAATTCGCCAAGATATCGGGGGTTTCGCCACGGGTGATCTTCAGCGCCAGCCCTTCGGCGATGGCGGTTTTCCCCACGCCCGGATCGCCCACCAAAAGCGGGTTGTTCTTGCGGCGACGGCAAAGCACCTGAATGCAACGCTCGACCTCTGCATCGCGGCCGATCAGCGGATCAATATCGCCCTTTTTCGATTTGACGTTAAGATCGACACAATATTTGCCAAGGGCACTTTCTTTGGCCTCGACCTCGGCATCGGGTTGATCGTCGATATCGTCGGGCGCACCGGTAATCGGGCGCGCCTCGCCAAAGCTTGGGTTTTTGGCGACGCCATGGGCGATGAAATTCACCGCGTCATAGCGGGTCATATCTTGTTCTTGCAAGAAGAAGGCCGCGTTCGATTCGCGTTCGGCAAAGATCGCGACCAGCACATTGGCGCCGGTCACTTCGGTGCGGCCAGAAGATTGCACATGGATCGCGGCCCGCTGGATAACGCGTTGGAATGCGGCCGTAGGCACTGCTTCGGAGCCTTCGACATCGGTTACCAATGTCGAAAGGTCATCATCAATGAATTCGACCAGGGTGCTGCGCAATTCGTCAACATCGACCGAACAGGCACGCATAACCTTCGCGGCTTCGGGTTCATCGATCAGCGACAAAAGCAGATGTTCGAGCGTGGCAAGTTCATGACGGCGGGCATTGGCCAAAGCCAAGGCCGCGTGAATCGCGTGTTCCAGCGTGTTTGAAAATGACGGCACCTTGCGTGCTCCTTTCTTCCCGGTGGGGCTGAGGCAGAAGACCCCATGACCACACCATGGCCTGATACTGTTAAAGTTCGGTGTGAAATCCGGCAGCTTCAAGGGGTAAATGTGCCGAAACATATTTTCGTGTGGTAACTGACGCAAATTGTGATCGTTTTGTGATCAGTCCGCCGTTGTTTGGGGGGGTGTGCAAAGGATGGCACCACTGAGTCTGATCAAAAACTGTCCTTCATCGCCCTGATCCGGGCAAAGACTTCGGCGTCGCTTGCGGTGGTCATATCAAGTGCCGCCCTGATCTTGGCATCGTTTACCCGCAAGAAAGGGTTGGTTGCCAGCTCTTCCGACAACAGCACTGGCACGGTTGCTGCACCTTTTTCCCGGGCCGCAGTTACGGCCGCCGCGCGGGCCTGAAGGGCGCTATTGTCGGGATCGACGCTTAAAGCGAAACGGATGTTGGCGGCCGTATATTCATGGCCCGAACATATAAGCGTGTCGGTGGGCAGCGCCATAAGCTTGCGCAGGCTGTCCCACATTTGCGCGGGCGTTCCTTCAAATAGCCGCCCGCACCCACAAGACATCAGACTGTCGGCGGTAAACGCCAGTTTCGATTCCGCAAAATGATAGGCCACATGTCCGACGGTATGGCCGGGCACGTCGATGACCTCGGCTTGCGCCATGCCGATGCGCACGACATCGCCCGCCACCAGCGCTTCATCCAGCGGTGGCAGGCGGTGGGCATCCGCTGCGGCCCCGAAAACCCGCGCCCCGGTTGCTGCGGCCAAAGCCTCGACGCCCGCGATGTGATCGTCGTGGTGATGGGTGATCAAGATATGGCTTGCCCGCCAGCCGCGCGCGGTCAATGCATTCAAGATCGGTCCGGTTTCGGGCACGTCTATAACCGCAGTGGCCCCGGTGGCCGCATCATGGGCAAGATAGGCGTAATTGTCTGACAGGCAAGGAACAGTGATGATTTGCAATGGCATGGCGTTTGGCGTGATTATCCCTATGTTGGCGATGAGTGTCGCCCAAGCAACCGGCCAGTGCAATGCATCTTGACGTCCTTGATCTGCGAAATTTCTACTATCGCACCCAATTGGGCCGTGTGGCGCAAAAGGCGATCCGCGATAAAGTGGTGGGCCTGTGGCCCGAAACCAAGGCGCAAACCGTGGTGGGCTTTGGCTTTGCGGTGCCCTTGTTGCGGCCCTATATGCAGCAATCGCGCCGGGTCGTGGGGCTGATGCCCGGCCCGCAAGGGGTCATGCCATGGCCTGCGGGCCATCCCAATATCTCGGTTTTATGCGAAGAAACCCAATGGCCGCTGGAAACCGGCATGGTTGACCGGCTTATCGTGCTGCATGGGCTGGAAACCTCGGATCAGCCCGCAGCCTTGTTGGATGAATGCTGGCGGGTGCTGGGGCCGGGGGGGCGGGCCTTGTTCATCGTGCCCAACCGATCGGGGCTTTGGGCAAGGCGCGATGGCACGCCTTTTGGCTTCGGGCGACCCTATTCGATGCGCCAGCTGGATGCACAGCTGCGCCAGCATAACTTTACGCCCGAACGCTCGCAGCCCGCCCTTTTCGCCCCGCCCAGCGAAAAGCGGTTTTGGTTGCGCACCGCACCGATGTGGGAAAAGGCCGGGCGCAAGGTTTCAAGCCTTTATTCCGGCGGGGTCTTGATGCTTGAAGTCTCCAAACAGGTGCATGCCCCGTTGCGTCCGGGGCTGAAGGCGGTGGTCAAGAAACCTCTAAGGGTGCTTGATGCGCTGCCCAAGCCTGCTGCCGGGTCGGCGCGCTTGGGTGCATTGGGGGCCGGCGATTCTGCGGCACATGCGGACATTATGCGCCCTTAGCGCTACCATAACCCGGCCAAGACCCCAGGTGCGACAATTGCGCCCGCAATGCTTGCCGATATGATCAATTTCTTGTGCGCAAGGCGGTTGCTAGGTTGCAAAGCCTCTGCTACATGGCGGTCCAATTGGGGCGTATGCAAATAAATGCAGGCGCCGTTGGGAAGCCCTTGGACCGCGATCAAGCGGGTAGGGGGCAAAGATATCGGAAGGGTGGACGTGTCCGAATCAGCTTCGACAGCTTCCGGGGTCGCTGGGCGCTACGCGCTTGCGGTTTTCGACCTCGTCAAGGAAGCCAAAGGCGTGAAAACGCTTGAGGCCGACGTGGCCGCGCTGGAAGGCGCATTGAATAACAGTGGCGATTTTCGCGCGCTGATTTCTTCGCCGGTTTACACCCGCGAAGAACAGGCGCGCGCTGTTGCTGCCCTGGCCAAGAAAATGAAGCTTTCAGGCATCGTGGCCAACACTCTTGGTCTGATGGCCTCCAATCGCCGCTTGTTCGTGCTGCCGCAGCTTTTGGCGGCGCTGAATGCGATGATCGCGGAAGACAAAGGCGAAGTGACCGCCGATGTTACCTCGGCCACAGCACTGTCCAAGGCTCAGGCCACCAAACTTGCCGCCTCGCTGAAATCGACTTTCGGCAAGGATGTGAAACTGAATGTTGCCGTCGATGAAAGTCTCATCGGTGGTCTTGTCGTCAAAGTGGGCTCGAAGATGATCGATACCTCGATCCGCGCCAAGCTCGCTTCCCTCCAGAATTCAATGAAAGAGGTCGGATAATGGGTATCCAAGCTGCTGAGATCTCTGCGATCCTCAAGGACCAGATCAAGAATTTCGGCCAAGAAGCCGAAGTGGCCGAGGTTGGCCGGGTGCTTTCCGTCGGTGACGGTATTGCGCGTGTGCACGGGCTCGACAACGTCCAGGCGGGCGAAATGGTCGAATTCCCCGGTGGTATTCGCGGCATGGCGTTGAACCTCGAAATTGATAACGTCGGTATCGTTATCTTCGGCGATGACCGCGCCATCAAGGAAGGCGATACCGTCAAGCGCACCAAAGCCATCGTGGACGTGCCGGTCGGTGACGAACTTCTTGGCCGCGTTGTTGATGGCCTTGGTAACCCGATTGACGGCAAAGGCCCGATCAAGACCAAGAAGCGGTCTGTGGCCGATGTGAAGGCTCCGGGTATTATCCCGCGTAAATCGGTGCATGAACCGATGGCTACCGGCCTGAAATCGGTTGACGCCATGATCCCGGTTGGCCGTGGCCAGCGCGAATTGATCATCGGTGACCGCCAGACCGGCAAAACCGCCATTGCGCTTGATACGATCCTCAACCAGCAGTCCTATAATGACGCCGCTGGCGATGACGAATCCAAAAAGCTTTACTGTGTCTACGTCGCTATCGGGCAAAAGCGTTCGACCGTGGCGCAGCTGGTCAAAAAGCTCGAAGAATCCGGCGCGATCAAATACACAACCATCGTTGCCGCAACCGCTTCTGACCCGGCGCCGATGCAGTTTTTGGCACCCTATGCGGCCACCTCTATTGCGGAACATTTCCGCGACAATGGCCGCCATGCGCTGATCATCTATGATGACTTGTCCAAACAGGCCGTCGCCTACCGCCAGATGTCGCTGCTTTTGCGTCGTCCGCCCGGACGCGAAGCCTATCCGGGCGACGTTTTCTATCTTCACTCTCGTTTGCTCGAACGTTCGGCGAAACTGAACGAGGATTTCGGCTCAGGTTCCTTGACGGCTCTGCCGATCATCGAAACCCAGGGTGGCGACGTTTCGGCCTTTATTCCGACCAACGTGATCTCGATCACCGATGGCCAGATCTTCCTGGAGACGGAATTGTTCTACCAAGGCATCCGTCCGGCCGTGAACACCGGTCTGTCGGTGTCTCGGGTTGGGTCCAGCGCCCAGACCAATTCGATGAAATCTGTCGCAGGTCCGGTCAAGCTGGAACTGGCGCAGTACCGCGAAATGGCCGCCTTTGCGCAGTTCGGTTCCGACCTTGACGCCTCGACCCAGCGTTTGCTGAACCGTGGCGCGCGCCTGACCGAGCTGATGAAGCAAGCCCAGTATGCACCCTTGACCAATGCCGAGATCGTTTGCGTGATCTTCGCAGGCACCAAGGGCTATCTCGACAAGATCAGCGTCAAGGACGTTGGTCGTTTCGAGGCGGGTCTGTTGAAGCATCTGCGCACCAATGCAAGTGACGTTCTGGAATGGATCACCAAGGAAGACCCGAAAATCAAAGGGGAAGCCGAGGATCGTATCCGTGCCGCGTTGGACAGCTTCGCCAAGACTTTCGCGTAACCCGCGAAAGGAGAGGAGAGGGAAATGCCCAACCTAAAGGACCTGAAAAACCGGATCTCAAGCGTCAAGTCGACGCGCAAGATCACCAAGGCCATGCAGATGGTCTCGGCGGCCAAGCTTCGCCGGGCGCAAGAATCTGCTGAATCCGCCCGGCCTTACGCCGAGCGGATGAATGCGGTGATGTCCGGCCTTTCCGCATCGGTCGGCGGGTCAGCTTCGGCCCCGCGGCTGTTGTCCGGGACCGGCGCAGATAAAGTGCAGCTTTTGGTGGTCATGACCGCCGAACGCGGCCTTTGCGGCGGCTTTAACTCGACCATCGTGCGTCTGGCCCGCCAAACCGCACAAAAGCTGATCGCTGAAGGCAAAACCGTCAAGATCCTGACCGTCGGCAAAAAAGGCCGCGAACAGCTCAAGCGTGAATTTGCAGAACAGATGATCGGCCATGTCGATCTGTCTGAGGTCAAGCGCATGGGTTACGTGCAGGCGCAAAACATCGCCCGCGACCTCATCTCGCGCTTCGATGCGGGTGAATTTGACGTGGCCACGCTGTTCTTCAACCGCTTTCAGTCGGTGATCAACCAGATCCCCACGGCACAGCAGGTGATACCAGCCAGCTTTGATGCGGATGCCGGGGCCTCGTCGCTTTATGACTACGAGCCCAGCGAAGAAGGCATTCTGGCCGATCTTTTGCCGCGCGGTCTTGCCACGCAGGTCTTCACCGCCCTGCTGGAAAATGGCGCGTCTGAACAAGGTGCGCGCATGTCCGCAATGGACAACGCCACCCGCAACGCTGGTGACATGATCGACCGTCTGACCATTCAGTACAATCGTTCGCGTCAGGCAGCGATCACCAATGAGCTTATCGAAATCATTTCGGGCGCCGAGGCGCTCTAAGGGAACCGGAGAAACCACATGGCAAAAGCGAAAGCAGAAGGTAAGATCACGCAGGTGATCGGCGCCGTCGTGGACGTTCAGTTCGAAAACAGCCTTCCGGCCATTCTGAACGCCCT
>JBAUHP010000208.1:0-1884 GCA_049680345.1 Albidovulum sp.
GCGGCTTCGGTTCGATCAATATCGCGCCTTTGAAGCCGATCTTGTGCTTGTATTCGACGACCATCTGCAAGAACCGGCCCGCTTGCTCTGCCTCGCGGCCCAGATCAGTGTTCAAGAGCGTTTCATAACCTTCGCGCCCGCCCCAAAGCACGTAATTCTCGCCACCAAGCTTATGTGTGGCATCCATGCACGCTTTTACAGTGGCTGCGGCATAGGCGAAAACTTCAGGATCGGGGTTGGTAGCGGCGCCCGACATGAAGCGGCGATGCGAAAAAAGATTGGCGGTGCCCCATAAGAGCCGGGTCTTCGCGCCCTCCATCTTGGCGGCGAAGTAGTCGGTGATAGCTTCCAGGTTCGTCAGGCTCTCGGCGAATGTAGCACCCTCGGGGCGCACGTCAGCATCGTGAAAGCAAAAGAACGGGACATCAAGAATATCAAACATCTCAAACGCCACGTCGGCCTTCATGCGCGCCTGATCCATCGTGTCGCCGAACCAGGGCCGCTCAAACGTTTGGCCGCCGAACGGATCGCCCCCGGGCCATGCGAAGGAGTGCCAATAGGCCACTGCAAAGCGCAGGTGATCTTCCAGCCTTTTACCCATGACGATTTCATCGGGATTGTAGTGCCGAAAAGCGAATTCATTGGTTGAAGCAGCACCTTCGTAGCGGACCTTCGGGATGCCGTGGAAGAAGTCGTTCATGTCAGCCCCTCTATGGCGTCGCGGGCGGCAACGTAACGCGCGTGCCCATGGTCAAATTCGGCCAAAAGGCCCGTATTAGGGTCGATTGTTCGCTGAATTGCGGGAAGTGTGGCAACCTCGGCCCCCGCCCCGGTCGCAGCCATTATCGCAAGGCGTGCGGCACCGAAGGCACCACCAAGATCACCCGAAACCGGTACTGAGATTGGGGTGCTAAGAGCGGTGGCAATTACCGTAAGCCAGTAGTCAGAGCGCGACCCGCCACCTACTGCAAGAAGTTGGGTGATTTTGGTCCCTGTCGCCGCCAACACATCGCGGCAATCACGGATCGCAAATGCGACGCCCTCCAACACGGCGCGGGCCGCCGCATTCCGGTCGGTCGCATGTTCAAGCCCGATAAAGGCGCCGCGGATCGACGCATCATTCAACGGCGTGCGCTCGCCGCCAAGATAGGGCAAAAACCGGGTCTTTCCGGGCGCCTTCAGGGCACCCAGCCCGGCGGTAAGGGCGGGGGCGTCAGTACCGGTCAGTCGCGCGAACCAGTTCAAAGCATCGGTTGCGGCAAGAATGACTCCCATTTGATGCCAGGTATCGGGCAGGGCGTGGCAAAAGGTATGAACAGCCGTTGCCGCATCAGGGCGGTAGCCATCATTGGCTGCGAACAGCACGCCCGAGGTGCCAAGCGATACAAAGGCCTGACCCGCCTTAACCACACCAGCACCAATGGCCGAAGCAGCATTATCGCCGCCGCCACCTGCCACGACGATACCGGCAGGCAAGCCAAAGCGTCCGGCCAGATCATGGCGCAACCGCCCCGAAACGTCTGAGCCTTCGACAAGACGGGGCATCTGATCGCGCGACATGCTGCACGCATCCAGCAAGCCGTCGGACCAGTGGCGCGCCCCGGTGTCAAACCAGCTGGTGCCAGCAGCATCCGACATCTCGGCCACATGTTCGCCGGTCAACCACAGCCGCAGATAATCCTTTGGCAGCAATACCTTGGCAACCCTGTGAAACAACTCTGGCTCATGCGCCGCGACCCACAAAAGCTTGGGTGCAGTAAAGCCGGGGAAGACGATATTGCCCGAAATCGCGCGAAATTGCGGATCGGCATCAAGCTTAGCCGCCTCCGCATGCGCCCGCGCATCATTCCACAATATACAAGGCCGCAAGACATCATCGGCCTT
>JBAUHP010000209.1:0-21434 GCA_049680345.1 Albidovulum sp.
AGGCGGTGATGTTGAACGGCGAGGCGTCGATGGCGCTGATCTGGTCGACGCGCGGCAAGGTGCTTGAGGCGGATTCGGACGGCGACATCAAGTTCATCTGGGATGACGGCATGATCGCGCCGGGTTCGATGGCGGTGATCAAGGGCAATCCGGGTGGTGCCGAAAACGCGATGAAATTCATCGCCTCTGCCCAGGCACCCGAACGTCAGATCGTGATGTTCGACCTGCTTGGCCAAGGCCCGGGCAACCCGCAAGCCGATGCGCTGGTTGCCGAAGACCAACGCCGCTTCAACCCCGGTGACCCCGAAAACTTCGCCAAGCAAGTCCCGCTGGATATGGACTGGTATGAGGCGAATTATGGCGCCGCACTTGATGCCTATCTTGCGATAGTCTCTGCGTGATCGCCATGCCCCGTCCCTTGCTGTCTTCCCGAGGGGCGGGGCCCTTTTTGAAAGCCACCGATGTTTGTAGCGCACCATGATTAGGCTGCCGAAATCACTGGTCTTGCTTGGCCCGCTATTGGTGTTTTTGTGCCTTGCATATGTCTTGCCGTTTTTGGGCGTCATCCGGTGGAGCGTGACTTTGCCCGAACCGGGGCTGACGCAATATGCAACCGCCCTGCGTGATCCGCTGATCTTGTCGGTGTTTTGGCGCACATTGCGCATCTGCGCGATGGTGACGGTGCTGAGCGTGGCGGCAGGCTATGCGGTGGCGCTTTTGTGGGTGCGTGGCGGGCCACTGGCGCGGACCCTGACCGAGCTTTGCATCATTATCCCGTTTTGGATTTCGGTTCTGACCCGTGCCTTTGGCTGGGTGGCGCTGTTGTCGAACAAGGGGCTGGTCAATACCTGGCTGCAAGGCTTAGGCATCACCGATGATCCCTTGCGCATGATCGGCAATGAATTTGGCGTGGTCGTGGGGATGACGCATTTTCTTATTCCCTTCGCGGTGTTCCCCTTGGCCTCGGCGATGCGCAATCTGGATGAACGGGTGTTGATGGCCGCGCGCGGCATGGGGGCCAGCCGCTTGCGGGTTTTTTGGCAGATATTCGTGCCGATGACCCTTGCGGGCATTTTGGGCGGCACGCTGTTGGTCTTTGTCTTTTCCATCGGTTTCTTCGTCACACCTGCGATCTTGGGTGGCGGGCGCAGCGTTATGGTGGCCGAGCTGATTTATCTGCGCATCTTCCAAAGCCCTGATTGGGGGCTGGCCGCCGCAATCAGCGTGATCTTGATGGTCTCAATCGCGGCCCTTCTGGCCTTGCTGCTGCGCCAGATCAGGCCCGGAGGTTCGACATGACCGGCATTCGCCCCGGGCTTGTGGCGACGCTGATCGCGGCGCTGGTGGCTGCGTTCCTGATGATGCCGCTTTTGGCGGTGGTGCCGGTGTCGTTCACGCCCAAAAGGTTCTTGTCGATCCCGACCGATGAACTTTCCTTGCGCCACTACCGCACCTTGCTTGAAAACCCCGTCTGGTTGAACGGCATATGGCTTTCAGTGCGGATCGGGCTTTTAAGCGCGACCATTGCCACGCTTTTGGGGCTGATGTTCAGCCTTGGCATATGGATGCTTCGGCCGCGTTTCGCCGGACTTTTGATGGGCCTTGCGCTGTTGCCGATGGTTGCCCCGCCGGTGGTTTCGGCCCTGACGCTGTATTTCTTCTTGATCACGCTGAGCAAATTCAACCACTTCATTGCCTATGATACTTTGGCAGGCGTGGCGCTGGCCCATTCGGTGATGATCGCGCCCTTTGCCGTGGTGCTGATCACCGTGTCCTTGGCGCAGGTTGACAGGCGCATTGATCTTGCAGCCCGCGCGATGGGGGCGGGGTTGTTCATGCGGATCTTCAAGGTGATCTTGCCTAACATCCGCTTTGGCGTGATCATCGCCTTTTTCCTGACCTTCGTTTTGTCTTGGGAAGAGATTGCGGTGACGATCTTTATCACCTCTGTCGATGCGGTCACCTTGCCGCGGTTGATGTGGATGGGGCTGCGCGACAATATTGATCCCGCGATTGCGGCGGTTTCGGTGGTGTTGATTGTGATCGTGGCCGTTGCCGCCGTGACCCGAACCCTGATCACCACGCTGATGCAGCGCCGCTGAAGACCCCAAGGGTTACTTGACGCCCGCGCCCGATCTGCAATGAATACAGCCGAATATAACGGCGCAAGAATTGCGGCGGCAATTGCGGGCGGGGTGCTGAATGGACAGATCACAAATGGATGCGATCCCGGAGCTGGCTTTGGACTGGCACCGCGCGGGCAGGGGGGCTGCCATTGCCACCGTGATCGAAACCTGGGGCTCTGCGCCAAGGCAGGCGGGCAGTCAGCTTGTGGTCTCGGGCGAGGGGGCGATGATGGGCTCGGTCTCGGGGGGCTGTGTGGAGGGCGCGGTCGTCGAAGAGGCGCGCGCCGCACTTTTGGATGGCGCGCCACGGATGCTGAGCTTTGGGGTGTCCGATGACAACGCCTTTGCGGTGGGGCTGGCCTGCGGCGGCACGATTCGGATTTTGGTTGAACCGGTGGGCGAGGCTTTGCCCGTGGCGCTGCTGGAAGCGCTGGTGGCGGCAAGGGCCGCGCGCCAGTCCATCGGCTATCAGGTCAATCTGGAAAGCTGGGCGCGCCAGCTGGTCGGCAGTGACGCCGATCCGGAGCGTTTTCGCGCCGATAAATCCGGGGTGGAGGCGGGGGTGTTCTTGGGCATCCATAACCCGCCCTTGCGCTTGGTTGTGGTGGGCGCTGTGCATGTCGCCCAAGCGCTGATCCCGATGGCGCGGGCCTGTGGATATGATCCCTTGTTGATCGACCCGCGCGAGGCATTCGGTGCCTCGGCCCGTTTCCCGGGCGAAACCATCAGCCACGAATGGCCGGATGCGGCGATGCAAAAGGCCGGGATTGATCTGCGCAGTGCGGTCGTCACGCTGACCCATGATCCCAAACTTGACGATCCCGCGATTGCGACGGCTTTGCGGTCAGAGGCGTTCTATATTGGCTGCCTCGGTTCGACCCGAACCCATGCCAAACGCATCGCCCGACTGACCGAGGCGGGCTTTACCGAGGCCGATATCGCCCGCATTCACGGCCCCGTCGGCCTTCGGATCGGTGCCAAGTCACCGGCGGAAATTGCCGTGTCGATCATGGCCGAGCTGACCCAAAGGCTTAGGCAGGGGTGATTGAACCGCGCCGCGGGCGCAAGCGTCGATATCGCTATAGGTCTCGATCAGATTTGGGCGCGGTGAAAGGGGTGGCAGTACCGCAAGACCACCCCCCCTTCGGTGTTGACCCAAACCTGATGCCGCCTTGGCCAGTCGCAGACCACCTGAAGCGCCGGATGTGGCAGTGTTTTCAGGCCCAAGGAAGCAAGGGGTGGCGGATGGCGCGAGACGCTTCGGTGATGAGGATCTGTGTCTGGTCAACTTGGTCGATCAGCCCAGGCAAGATAGTTCGTCGGATACCTGCCCCATGCAACACGGTCACCCAACTGCGCCAAACGACGGTCAGTCTTGAAACTTTGCGGTGTGGTGACAACGGTCTGTTCGGGACCTTGGCCAGATGATCAAGTGCTGCATTGCGTCCCCCGCATTGCCGACATCGGTTCTTCGCGCAGCATTACGTGCCGCGAGAGGACCGCTGTGCGGACACAGTGGACACAGCGGACAGCCAAGTGGTTTTTCTTTGGTTGATCGAGATCATTATGACGCCTCGTCAAGGATGCAACATTCTGAATGAAGTGACTTTCAGGATTCCTGATGGGCAAAAACAGTGAAGATATTGCGCAGACCTTACAGCTTGGGTCCCGGCGACGAGGGCGGTGGATTTGGCTTGCGATCGCGGGGGCTGGGCTATGTGCGGCGGCACTTGCTTGGTATGCGATCATCCGCTCTGACACGGCCGATAGGGTAAGGTATGTCACCACCACTGCCGAACGCAGCGATCTCATTGTGATCGTAACGGCCACCGGAACCGTCGAACCCACAAACCTCGTCGAAATTTCCAGCGAGCTATCCGGCACATTGGCTTCTGTTGAAGTGGATTTTAATGACCGGGTGAGCGTCGGTTCAGTTCTGGCGCGGCTCGACACGCGGAAACTGGAGGCGCAACTGACAATTGCCAAGGCTTCCCTTGATGCCGCCATTGCGCGCGTTGCCATAGCGCAGTCGTCTTTGGACGATGCCCGTGGAAAATATGAAACAGCTCGAGATCTTCAGTTGCGCGGTGTGGTGTCAGAACAGGGATATTCGACTCGACTGGCGAGCTTCCGGCGAGCGCAGGCAGAACTGCAATCTGCGGTTGCCGACCGGTCACTTGCCGAAGCCAACGTCGATTTGCACCACACCGAACTTGAGCAAGCCTGTATCTGTTCGCCGATCAACGGTATCGTTCTGGACCGCTCGGTGGACCCCGGGCAGATCGTGGCAGCTTCGCTTGCCGCGCCGGTTCTTTTTACCGTGGCCGAAGACCTCGCGCAGATGGAGTTGCAGGTCGACGTGGACGAAGCGGATATCGGTCGGGTCGCTGTCGGAAACCGGGCCTCATTCACCGTGGATGCCTACGACGATCAGAAGTTCTTTGCCGAAATCTCGGAAGTCCGGTTTTCGCCGGAAATTGTGGACGGCGTGGTAACCTACAAGACGGTCCTGACCGTTGATAACTCGGATCTTCGCTTGCGGCCCGGCATGACTGCCACCGCTGAAATCATTGTCGCCGAAATCTTCGATGTACTTGTCGTTCCCAATGCAGCGCTTCGTTATGCGCCGCCGCTGGAAGCGGATACGGATCGCGACGACACCCGCAGCGGGCTTCTGGGCATGCTGATCCCCGAGCGGCAAGGGCGAAGCGAGGCCGTGGACGAAGACACACTCTGGGCTCTTAAGGGGGGGGTGCCCACGGAAATTCCAGTGGAGGCAGGTGACAGCGACGGGCGGTTCACGGCAATCGTTGAAGGCCCCTTGAGCGAAGGAGATGTGTTGATCCTGGACCGTGTTGATGAGTGAGCCCGTTATCGAAATGGAGAACATCAGCCGGGTTTATGGTGAAGGTGACATAGCGGTGCGCGCATTGGATCGCATAAACCTGACCATCGAGGCGGGAGAGTTCCTGGCTATCATGGGGCCCAGTGGGTCAGGGAAATCTACAGCTATGAATGTTATCGGCTGCCTCGATTCTCCCACAAGTGGCCACTACAGGTTTTGCGGGGTCGAGGTCGGGACGCTGACACGGGATCAGCGAGCACTGCTGAGGCGACATTATCTGGGCTTCATCTTTCAGGGATACAATCTACTTCCGCGCACCAGCGCGCTTCACAACGTCGAGTTGCCGCTGATCTACAAGGGGCTGGGCCGCGCGGAGCGCCAAGTGGCAGCAGCCGAGGCCCTGCACAAGGTGGGACTTGCCGACCGCGCGCATCACGACCCAAGCGAACTTTCCGGTGGACAGCAGCAAAGGGTGGCCATTGCGCGAGCGCTTGTGGGCGCTCCAAAGGTGATGCTTGCGGATGAGCCGACCGGGAACCTCGATACAAAGACGTCAGCCGAAATCATCCAGATGCTGCTCAAACTCAACCGTGAAGAAGGTCTAACGATCGTGATGGTCACGCATGAGGAGAACATGGCCGCTTATGCGGATCGGCTTATCTGGATGGTGGATGGACGCATTGAGCGGGATACGCGCAAGACGAGGGCCCCCTGAGATGCTGTCAGAGACCGTTCGCCTTGCCATTCAGGCGATTTTCCGAAACACCATGCGGTCGCTTCTGACCGTTCTTGGCATCGTCATTGGTGTTGCCGCTGTGATTGCCATGGTGACAGTAGGACAAGGGTCAACCGCACAGGTCACTGCGGATGTGGAAAAACTGGGAACAAACGTTGTCATGGTCGTTCCGGGGCAAGACACGATGCGGGGCGGACCCGGAGGCACCGCAGCGCAGATGTTTACTTTGCGAATGAACGACGAGGTTCAGGATCAAATCGCCAACGTGGCCATTTCCGCGCCGATCAGTCAGAGCCGCGCGCGCGCAATCTTTGGGAATGAAAACCGCCTCACCGATGTGATCGGAACAGATAATCGATATTTTGAGGCAGCCCGCTGGGAATTGAGCCGTGGCCGCCTGTTCTACGCAGGCGAAATCCGATCCGGTCGGGCTGTTTGCGTGATTGGCGAAACCGTTCGCGAAAACCTTTTCAGAAATGGGGATCCGATAGGCGAGACGATCCGGGTAAAGACCATGTCTTGTGAGATAGTGGGGCACCTGAAATCCAAGGGCGCGTCAACTTTCGGGAGCGATCAGGACGATTTTGTCATAATGCCTCTGAAAACCTTTCAACGCCGTATCGCGGGAAACACCGACGTTCAGACCTTTTTTATGTCGGTGCGCGACGGCGCCTCTATTGAAAAAGCGATCTATGAGATCACTGTCTTGATGCGTGAACTGCGTCGCATCAATCGAGGTGAAGAAGATGATTTTGAAGTCCTGGACATGGAGCAGTTCGCGACGATGCTGTCGGGCATCACCGATGTCCTAACCGGGCTTCTTTCGGCGGTGGCAGCCGTCAGCCTTTTGGTGGGCGGGATCGGGATCATGAACATTATGCTGGTCTCTGTGACCGAGCGCACGAGAGAAATCGGTATTCGGCTCGCGATCGGTGCGCAGGCACGTCAGGTGCTTATGCAGTTTCTCGTTGAAGCCATGATCTTGTCGCTGATCGGTGGGCTGATCGGTATTGTTCTGGGGCTCGGGGTAGCATTGGTCGGAGCAAGACTGCTTTCGGTGCCCTTTACCCCGGACATTGGCGTGGTGCTTCTAGCGTTCTGCTTTTCCGCGATTGTCGGTATGGTTTTCGGGTTTTTTCCGGCGCGCCGCGCCGCCCGTCTTGACCCGATCGAAGCCTTGCGTCACGAGTAATCGATGACTGATGCAGCATTCGGTACCGTGGGCCTTCCGCACTGCAGCATGGGTCGACGATCTTGGCGGCAGTTGCCATTCACGAACGGCCCAGAGCGGACTTTGACCGGCAGTTGGTCGCTGTAGCGCAGCTTCCATGAAGCAGCCGTTCGTGGCCAACGCAGCATCGTCCCGTGACCACATATTGGCTGCTTGTGTTTGGGCGCCTCGGGAAGGAGAGCTGCATGGGTATTGTGAAGAGCGCGATAATCTGAGAGACGACTATCGAACAGTAACATTGATGCGGTGGATGTGATGGTAGTCAAATCTGCGCTTAGGTACGGTGCGATAGCAGGTCTGTTGGTCACGATCGCTTCTCCCGCTTCAGCTGATCTGACTGCCACTTATGCCAATGCGGACGACCCGAGCGATACTTTTATCGTCGAGATTTCCAGCGACGATGACTTTCGCATTACGAGCGATGCCCGCGGCTACTTGCTGTTTCGTGATGGCAGTGCTTACTCGATCGTCGCCGGCCCGGGCGGTCCATCGATCACCACGGTTGAGGCTGAAGCCTATGTCGCCCGGAAGCGCATGGAAAACCGCATTTGTATTCCGTCGCCTTGCGGATTCGCTGACCTTCCGCAGGTTCGCTATGAGGCACGGGGCGAAGTGGCGATTGCCGGGTATGATGGAGCCCTATATTTGGGCACCATCCCGACGGGCAAGAGCACGACAAGTGAAAAGCCCGGACAGCAGTCCAGCGCCCCAACCGGGGATGATCCCGCGCATATCATCTTGACGGACGCGGGGAACTTACTGCCGATAGGCAAGGCGATTTCTGCGTATATGTGGGCCAGCGCCGCAATGTCAGGGTATGAACTTCGTGGCAGGGACAACCTGGACGAGCTTTTGCCCGGTCGCGGCGTTCTCGGATTTCGCAACAGCGTGCTTTACGGAGAGTACGAGCTGACATTCGTCAGTTTTGAAACGATTTCTCCGAACCGTTTTGCGCTCCCCGGACTTCCCAAGACGCTTGAAGACGTCGTGGTGGCTGAGGGCGAAGAGCGACCGGTCGAAGGCGTCGCTGCGGCAGGTGCGCGGCCAGTCGCTGCCGCCTATCTGAACCAACAGCTGTTCATTTTGATGGCGGAGGGAGCGGTCCAGGCCTGGTCGGAAGGCCGTAACGAGCCGGTGCCTATTGAAGTTCCTGAGCCAGTGCGTGGTCTTTGCCGCAAGGACGGCAAGCTCTACCTCGTTACTGAAGAAGGCAACGGTCGGGTCGGCGGACTCTGGTCAGGAGTGCCGGGCGCGTGGGTGTTGGAACAGCAGTTTGCCCTGGGCAACGACAACCCGTTCATTGCTCTGGATTGTAGCGGCCGTGGCCCCGTCGTTCTGACTGCCACCGAGCTGTTTCGCTTGAACGAGCCCCCCGTAGGTGTCGACCTCCGACCGGCTCGGATTGGTGGATATCTCACAACGGTCCAACACGCCGGATACCTCTATCTCGGCGCCAATATTGGTGAGTTTGGTGGAGGCTTGTCGCGGCTTCCATTGTCCGGGGGGGCAGCCGAGCCGCTCGACGCATCGGACCCGTTCGAGCTTTGTGGCGGGACTTATAACAGCAAATGCGACCCCATTACCGGTCTGGCCACCGACCCGAACCACTCCGACTGCATTCTTGTCAGCGTTGGCCTGGAGCATTTCCTTCCCAATGGTGCAGTCCTTCGCGTCTGCGACACAACCTTCTCACTCGTCTATGTCAAACCGTATACTCTTGAAACCAACTGGAGCTTTGACGCCAATCGCGCGAAGACCGCTTTTCCCAGCGTCGCATTCCATTCTCTCGCCGGCAGTGCCATCAACATTTGGGCGGCGTCAAGTGACGGCATCTATCGGTTTTCGGCTGCGCCGTCGCCTGAGTTCTTCGCGTTCCCACCGACCTACCAGTTGCCCGAGAATGGCATCGATTGGTCCAACCCAGGTTTCGTGCTTGTCGGCACGGATATGAACCGAGCACTGTCGGTCAGTGGCGGCAGCTTGATACTGGTCCCGCGCTAAACCGATACAATGAGACTAGCCCGGTGCCAACGCAACCAGAAACGGAGGCATCGCAGCTGCAGTTCAAATCTTGAATTATCTCGGGACCCGGCCCAAAGCCGACATTGGCAGAGGGCGGCGAAGCTGCGGTGCCGTATTCTCAAAGCGGACATGGATCGGTTTCGCGTGACCATTGATTTCTTAGACGATTCTCTCGCCAGGGCTCTTCGCTCTTAGTCTCATCGCCCACCCCTCAGTGGTTGCGATGAGACAAAACCTCTCTCTTAACAAATACTGCTGCCTGGACTTATAGGCGCCGACGTCAGTCCAATTTGAATGCAGTCCACGTCGTCATAAGACGATTTCTTCCAGGCTCTTGCCTGCGCGCTTCAGGGCATCAATTGAATTCTCTAATTCGGATAGATTGTGCCTTTGGATTGGGGAATGGATCGAGAGCGTTGTGAGCAGTCGCGATTTGTCGTCGCATATCGGAATTGCGATGGCGGCCATGCCCTCCATAAATTCTTGATCGTCAGTGGAATAGCCGCGCGCGCGCGTCGCCGTGATTTCATCCAAAAGTTTTTTGGGATCAGTAATCGACGCTGATGTTTGAGGATCAAGTGGCATAGCTTCCAAGAGGCGCAGCAATTTGTCTTGGCGCAGTGATGACAGATACATCTTGCCGCTGGCCGTACAATGAAACGGGACTTGCGTACCAATTGGTAGCTGAATGCGCAGGGGCCAATGGGTCTCCACGCGGTCGATATATACCATGCCGTAGCGGCCTGGTGCAGCAAGGTTGCAGGTCTCGCCAACCTCTTCGGCCAAGGCTTTCATCACCAGCAATCGTTCTGTGCGCACCCGCTGCGACGACAGCGTATTGGCCGAAAGTTTGCGCAACCGCACACCCGGACCATAAGAGCGGCCATCAAGATCGCGTTGCAAGAACCCTTCTTCTTCAGCGGTGGTAAGTAGACGGTGAATCGTTGCCTTAGGCAGATTCAGGGCTGTGCTCAGAACGCTTGGCGAAACGGGCGCGCCCTCTTGCGCGATCCTTTCCAGCAAAACCAACAGACGTAGGTTGGTTGGTATCTGTCCTTGGGTCGATTGTGACAGATCGTCTGACATGGCTATCCTTTATCTGGCTGGCAGCAGCCACAATGCGAGTTCTGGTGTCAGGGCCACAAGGACCCAAACCGAGATCAACGAAATGAGGTACAACGACGAATAAGGTAAGAGCCTGAAGTAGGGCACACCCGTCACACCTGATGCCACATAAAGGTTCAGGCCGTAAGGCGGCGTGATGAAGCCAATCGATGCGCCTACAAGGAAAATCACCGAGAAGTGGATCGGATCAACGCCAACAGAGGCCGCAATCGGGGCCAGAATTGGCGCAAGAATGATCGTGACGGGTAGCGATTCAAGGATCATACCCGCGACAAACACCATCGCCATGGAGGTGAACAGGACAGGATAGTAACCGCCCATGCTGGTCACAAAATTGCCAATGGTTTCTTGCGCGCCCATCGTTGACAGCACCTGTTGCATCACAACAGAGACAGCGATCAGTGGCGCAAGGATGCCCGTGATCTGCGCGGACCGCACCACGATTGAGGGAATTTCAAGGGCCGTGAACCCTTCGACGACAAACATCGACGAGACGGATTTTTCTGCAATTGGGGTCTCTGCACCCGTGCCGATGAGCTTGTTGAGCGGATAGGAAATCAGCCCGACGATGATACAAAAACCAACCGTGACGCCGGCGGCCTCTGTGGGTGAAAACTTACCCGTATAGATGCCCCAAAGCACTAGACCGATGGCAAAGAAACCAAGCCAAGCGCCAATCGCGGTTTTCAGAACTCGCATGAACGATAGCTTGATTAAGATGCCCCAGCCGTGGATCGAACAGACGATAAAGCAGGTGAACATCATGCCAAGCACCATCAAGATACCCGGAATAATACCTGCGACGAACAGGTCTGAAATCGGCAGGTTCATCAAGAACCCGTAAACGATAAAAATGATGGAGGGCGGAATGATGATCCCCACCGTGCCGCCTGCCGCAGCAGTCGCCGCAGAGAACCGCTCATCATAGCCGCCTTTGACCATTTCAGGGTGCAACATGGAACCGATAGTAGCCGTCGTCGCCGAGTTTGATCCAGAGATCGCGGCAAACAGACCACAAGCGCCAATCGCCGCCATCGCAAGCCCGCCACGCAACCAGCCAAGACATGAATAGGCGAAATCAGACAGCCTTCGGGCGATACCAGATTTGTTAATGAGGTCGCCTGTGAGAATAAACAGCGGCATCGCCAGCAGGGCAAAGCCCTTGTTGAAGACGTTCAACAGCTCATTGCCGAGGTTATCAAGCGTCAGCCCCAGCACAAAAGAGCAGCCAATCACCCAGTAAACGATGACCAGCAACACAGGCACGCCAAGCATAAAGATGACCGTTACCGCCAGCGAAATAATTGTGATTAAGGTTCCATCAGTCATCATACATCTCCCCCGATGACAGATTGCTCTACAAGCGGCTCACCGCGGGTATATTTGCCGATGTCTTCGATAATATTTTCCAGAACGCGCCCCGCCATCAGGATAAACGCAACCGGAACGGTGATGATAAACCACCACTGCATCAGCCCATTGGTCCCGGGCACGATCATAAAGTTGGACACCGCATTGGCCGTCACACGCGCGGTTGTGGTCACCACAATCACGCAAAACCCGAACCAAAGCAACGCATCCAACCACAGCAACCCCATCTGCCATTTGGGCGAAAACTTTGTGCGGAATTCGTTGAACCCAAGGTGGGTACGCAAGCGCACATTAAACGAACATCCAAACCACGCCATGACCATAAAGAGCATCGGCGGCAGGGTCGTAGACCACGCGGGCTGCATGGGCAGGAACGGCAAAAACCGCTGTAACACGCCGACAAAGATGATCCCTGCGATCACGATATAGGTATAGACCACAATCGACCGCTCTAGGTGACGGTCAAGCCACGGCGACATCTTGTACAAGTAATAGACGAGAATCGCTCCGACCGCGGTGATCGGACCAAAAACAAACCATGCGGCTTGTGACCTGAACGCATTCACTGCCTGAAAATCGACCTCGCCCACGGTCATCGTCGCAATAATCGTGCCTATGTCCGACAATAGTGACATCTGGCTCCCCCTACCAATTGTGATGCTCTTAGATTGGCATGTGCCTCGTCAAAAGGAAAATGGGCCGGTCAGACCTCCGCGTCCAACCGGCCCACTTTTTGGGGTTTTATCCCTTCCACCAGCGACGTGGTTCGACGTTTTCTGGCAGTGTCTCATTCGGAATCTGACGCGCAATGTCGTAAATTTCCTGATAGGTGTCGATGCCACCGGCCCAGCCGTTGATCCGCTCGCGCCATTCTGTCCACAATTGCGGCTGGAATTCGGGCGAGCACATTTCTTCTGCTTTGCGTTTTTCTTCGACAGAAATCGTGGCCATCCGCACGCCGTCTTTGGCGAAGATTGTTTCAGGCAACTGTGGCGTTGAATAGCCTACAGTCTTCACAAGGGCCGCCTCGTTGGCTGCTTGCACGTGGATCTGCGCCAGATAAGCGGATTCGTTGACCGCATCCTGCAATTCCCCGCCAAGGCTGTCAAACACGGCAGCCGACATGGCTGTATGCTCGGTGCCGCAGAAAAATTCGAGATCCACACATTGGGACACAACAGGCGACATATTCGCATAAGCCACCGCAGAGGCCCATGTTTCCGCGCCATCAATCAGACCCTGCTTGAGACCATCAAGTGTCTCTTCCCATGCAATCGGCACAGGGTTCAGGTTCAGGGCTTCCATCGCGATACGGCCAAGCTGAGTGCCCGTCACGCGGTTCTTTGTGCCTGCAAGCTGGTCGACAGAGGTGACAGTCTCTTTGTCCTTCCACTTCAGGCCAAGCTGAATGCCGCGAAGTTCGCAGTGTGAGAACAAGAATTTGAGCCCGTGGTTTTTCTCATACGGGTCACGCAAAATGCGCTGTGAATCCGGGCTATAAAGGAAGTGGTACTGCGAGGCGCGTGTCGGGAACATATAGGCATAGTCCAACACGTTCAGATAGGGGGCTGCGCCCGCAGAGTTCTGCGTGGAGGCCGCGTACATATCAACGATACCCTGCTGGGTTTTCTCGGCGCAGGACCCCTGGCCACAAATTGCGTTGTCGCCGATGAACTCGACACGGATTTCACCGTCTGTACGGCTTTCCAAATCGCGTGCGAACTCCAGGCAGCCTGCGCGCTCGATCAAGAGGTTGCGCGCATTAAAACCAGCGGCCCCGAACTTGAGCGTGAACTTTGCTTCTTTTGCGAAACGACGCTCGTAGGTTGATTCTGCAGCCGCTGCGAGGTTCGCGGCTGTCATAGCGCCGCCAAATGTGCCGGCTGCAAGCAGTGTCGAGCTCATGCCGTAAGTGCCTGCGACCTTAAACAAATCTCTGCGTGATATGCCGCCAATGCGGTTGTTAATAGTCATGGTTTCCTCCCGTTTGGTGAATTATTGAGACGTTTCTTATCAAAAAAGCTAGATTAGTCTTGAGCTTTTGCATAGTGTTTTTTTCAACGGTCGGAGGAAATGATGTGAAAGCTGACTATGTCATCGTAGGCGCAGGCTCTGCCGGATGCGTCATTGCCAACAGATTGAGCGCCGATCCGAAGGTCGCGGTTGTGCTCTTGGAAGCGGGGCCAGCAGATACCAATCCGTGGATCCACATTCCGGTTGGCTATTTCAAAACCATCCATAACCCATCGGTCGACTGGTGCTATAAAACCGAAGCAGATCAAGGTCTGAACGGGCGCTCGATTGATTGGCCAAGGGGCCGCGTCTTGGGCGGATCGTCCTCGCTTAACGGTTTGCTTTACGTGCGTGGGCAGCCGCAAGATTACGACCGCTGGGCGCAGATGGGCAACAAGGGTTGGGGTTGGGACGACGTGTTGCCGCTCTTCAAACGCTCCGAGAAAAATGAACGTGGAGCAGACGAGTTCCACGGCGATCAGGGGAATCTTTCGGTCTCTAACATGCGCATTCAGCGGCCTATCACCGACGCTTGGGTCGCCGCAGCGCAATCGGCAGGCTATAAATTCAACCCCGATTACAATGGCGCGGATCAAGAGGGCGTGGGGTTCTTCCAACTGACCGCAAAGAATGGCCGCAGATGTTCCTCGGCGGTGGCCTTTCTCAACCCCATTAAATCGCGCAAGAACCTGACGATAATCACCCATGCTCTAGTCGAAAAGATTGATATCAAAGACAAACGCGCGGTTGCAGTCCACTACAAAGACCGCAGCGGCAAGGAACAAGTCGTCCAGGCTGGCCGCGAGATCATCGTTTCGGGGGGCGCGATCAATTCGCCGCAACTTCTCATGCTGTCAGGGATCGGCGATCCCGCGCAGTTGGCCGAGCACGGCATTGAGGTCGTCGCTGACCTTGCTGGTGTCGGCAAGAACCTGCAAGACCACTTGCAAGCGCGGTTGGTTTACAAAAGCAACGAACCAACCCTCAACGACGAAGTTGGCAGTTGGATGGGGCAGGCGCGAATTGGGCTGAAATATCTGATCTTCCGCTCTGGCCCGATGGCAATGGCCGCGAGCCTTGCCACGGGATTTGTCAAAACGCGACCAGAGTTGGAGACACCTGACATCCAATTTCATGTGCAACCGCTTTCGGCGGAGAATCCGGGGCGAGGGGCAGATAAGTTTTCGGCCTTCACCACGTCGGTCTGTCAGCTGCGCCCTGAATCGCGCGGCGAAATCCGCCTCGCAAGTGCGAACGGTCGCACTTATCCGAAAATCATACCGAACTACCTTTCGACAGCGACGGATTGTCGGACGATTGTGGCTGGCATCAATATTGCGCGCAAGATCGCACGGCATGCGCCACTAGTCTCTAAAATCTCAACCGAATATCGCCCGCATCCAGACCTGCCAATGGATGACGATGACGCGATACTTGATTGGGCGCGCAGCAATACCGCCTCGATTTATCACCCGACCGGCACCTGCAAAATGGGCAATGATAAGATGGCGGTTGTGGATGACCGCTTACGGGTCCACGGAATCGCAGGGCTACGGATTGCGGATTGCTCGATCATGCCCGAGATCGTCTCAGGCAATACAAACGCTCCCGCGATCATGATCGGCGAAAAGGCATCTGACCTGATTTTGCAGGACTATCGGTGAGGATCGGCATTCCACCTGAGCGCGCGAAAGAACTGTCTGAGAGAATTTGAGCCAGCGCTGCAAAAAATGGGCCCAACTGGTTGTGAACTCTCGCAGACACTGTGAAATTTTAGGTCGTGCTGCCGCTGCAACTCTGGTCTAATGCGGCCCATTGCCGACCTTGACCAACCCTCGGCCATGCCGCGATCGCAGCCCGCATTGCCGACATTCGCTGCACCAGCAAGATCAGATGGTGGAGGAATTCAGACAATGCGCAACAAAGCTAGCCTTTGCTGCGCCCCAAACGAATGAGCGGGTTGGGATCACTCCAGACCTTCCTAGCAGGGCGGGATCTACAAAAAACTCGACCGTTTGTGACCCTGCCAGATAGGGCCATCATATCACGGTTCCTTTGCGACGAGTTCAACAGTGTTGCCGTCCGGATCCTTTGTGAATACCCCGCGCCAGCCAACCCAGGGGAACGTCTCGACATAGTATTCCCTCTCCAGCGTCTCGTATCACGCGATGGCCGTATCCTGCTCTTCCCAGGGCAGGCTGAGAGCCAGATGATGGAGCGACGAGCCCGGACCGGAAGCCGGAGGCTTAGTACCGGCCCGCGTGTTCCCTGCTCCTTCGATATTATGCCGGAACAAGGCGAGTACAGCAGTATGACCGGCGAACCCCTCAGCGATCCGAAAGAACACGATATCGCCGTTCTCCGGATCGTTCATCGGCTCGGGGCCGGTCACGTCGCGATAGAATGCGACCATCGCGTCGAGATCGACACAGCGGATGGCGATCTCGCCAAGTGCGCGGACGGTAAATCCTCTTTGGGACATGGAACCTCTCTTGTTTGTCCATCATGGGGCGATTTTGCTCCGCCGGGAAACCTTGTGACCGGCGCTGCTCCGAAGAAGCAATCGCAGGCAAAATGCCGTCTCGGCCAGGATCGTCAGCGCATAGGCCGGTGCGAATGCCGGGGCCAATTCGGGTGCGAAGAAGCGCAAGCCACTGCCGAATAGGTAGACCAGTCCCGCAATTGCAAGCCCGGCGCCGAACACCCTCGCAAAGAAGCCCGACCGCCAGACCAGTAGCCCCATGATCAGGCTGTTGATGCCGAAGAACACGAGGCCAAGATCGTATCCGTGGGCGTGAAGGTCAAGAAACACCAATGCGAGCGCGGGAGCATCGGCCAGTATATCTGCGCGCGACAATAGCAGCCACCCCGTGAGCAGGCCCATGAGACTGACAGCGATGAGCACGGTCTGGATCAGCCGGAACACCATCGCACCCAGGGCCAGCCCCGGCGCCATGGATCGAAAAATCAGAAACAACAGGATCGCCAGCCCAGCATCGCAAACGGCCATGACAAGATCGGCGGCAATGGCCAGCCGGAACTGGCCGGGCGCCAACAGGATCGCCGTGGCGGTTGCGTTCGCGTCCTCAAAGTCGATCAAGGGGCCGCGCAGAAGAAGCTCTGCAGACAGGCCTACAACGATGACCACTAGGTAGAGCAGGCCAGCAAAACGCATATCGCGCTCCAAGGTCGGGGTCATTTGAAGTTGTTGCATGGCAAACTCCTGTGTCTGCGGCCTTCAGACGATGAGCTTAGCATGTTTCCGGGCTGAGCGGATCATCTGGTACGCCTGCGGTCGGTTCGCCCTCTGTCCGGCCCAGACCGAGCCAAGGACGATTACAGCGCCCAGAAACTGGACCAGGGACAGCGACTGGCCCAGCCAGATCCACCCAAGCGTCACCGCTGTCACCGGGCTCATCATGCCCAGCATGGCAACGGCTCCGGGCTCGATCCGCGCCACGCCACGGAACCAAAGCGCATAGGTTGCGGCAGCGCCAATCAGGCCAAGCCAAGCAAGACCGGCGAGGTTCACAGGCGTCAGCGGCGGCAAGGGCGGCTCGATGATCAGCGCCAATGGCAAAAGGATCAGGCCACCCGCCGTCAACTGCCAGGCGGTGAAGCTCAGCGCCGAAACCGGCGGTTGCCATTTCCGGCTGAGCACCGTGCCTGCCGCCATAGAGGCGGCCCCGCCTACTCCGGCGGCTATGCCGATCGGGTCCAGCCGCGCCTCGGGGCTGATCAGCAGGAACGCCACGCCAAGCACACCCGTGGCGGCGGCAATCAGCGCCCCTGCCCGGATCGGGGTCCCCAGCCAGCCGCGCGCCATGAAGATGACGATCATCGCCTGCAATGCCCCCAAGGTCGCTGCCACTCCGCCGGGTAGCCGGTAGGCGGCTGCGAAAAGCAGCACCCAGAACAACGCGAAGTTGAAGCTGCCCAAGAGAAAGGTCCGTCCCAGCCAGGCACGCGGCGGCAGGCAGCGTGTCACCGCCAACAGCAGAAACCCGGCGGGCAGCGCACGCAACGCTGCCAGCGTGATTGGGTAGCCCTCGGGCAGGGCTTCGGTTGTGACCAGGTAGGTGCTGCCCCAGACGGCAGGCGCCAGGGCGGTCAGGAAGATGTCGGTCGAGCGGGACATGGCAATGCTCCTGTTTGGCGGATTACTACAGGGTGTGGATCTTCAGCTGCGGACGCTTCGGACAGGGGGGCAGTCCCATATCCCGCCGCAGGTGAGGTGACAGATCGCAGCGCGCATGGCGCGACAGCCGCGATGGTTTGAACGGTCGGGTCAGAAGGGGTTTCATGACGGTCTCCTTTCAGGCCACGAGCCGCTTTGCGGAATGGATTTGCGCGGCAAGGTCTTCGCGTGGCCCATTGACCAGGCGCGCACCGGTTTCCCGGATGATGAGTGTGGGAACGGACTGAACCTGTAACGAGCGGGCGCGTTGACGGTCGGCCTGGACCGCCTGAACTGTCGCCGGATCATCAAAGACCTCCTCGAAACGCTTGGATGCCAAACCGGTCTCGCGGGCCGCGTTCAACACCACCTCGGGGTCGGCAATGTTGCGTGCGTCGGTCAAATGCGCGCGCTGAAGCCTGTCGAACATGTCCCAATGGGCGGCCTGACCGCCAATAACCTCGGCAGCTTTGCAACCAACGGCGGCGGTCAGCCCATGCGGATAATCGAACTGTGCCGCGCGCATCGCTTCAATGTCGACCAGCTCGGGGCGGTCGCTGACCTGTCGGCAATTCGCCCAATGACCCAGAATTGTCTCGCGAGCTTGCTCTGGCGTGCCCCAACGCGCTGCCATCTCGGCGCGGCTGGCTTGCAGGACGAAGGTGTGATGACGGACATCGAGATCGAACTCGGTGCTCAGATCGCGCATCCGCGAGGAGATATTGAAGCACCAGCAGCACACGACGTCATGGAAGAAATCTACGGTAAGGGACGCCATCACGCGGCCTCCTCTTGTCGATATGCGCCGGCAAGTCGTGCGGCGATTCGGGCGACGTGCGCGCCCTGGAAGCGCGCCCCTGCAAGGTCAGTCTCGGAGGGTGTGCGCGACCCGTCGGCCCCTGCGATGGTGCCCGCGCCATAGGGGGCGCCGCCGACGATTTCCTCGCCCGTTTTCTGACCGACAAAAGTGTAGGGCATGCCCGCGATCAGCATTCCGAAGTGCTGCAGCGGGATCTGGGTAGACAGCAGCGTTGCCTCATGTCCACCATGCTGCGAGCCGGTAGATGCGAAGACGGCCGCAACCTTGCCGACCAGCGCATTCCGCGCCCACAGGCCGCCAGCCTGATCGAGGAAGGACTTCATCTGCCCGGCCATCATTCCGAACAATGTCGGGGTGCCGAAAATGATGGCGTCATAGCCTTCCAGATCGGTCGTTGACGCAACGGGGCTCTCGTCCGCTGCGAACCCGGCCTTTTGCCGGATCTCTTCGGGGACCGTTTCAGGCACGCGTCGCAGATCGACATGGGTGCCGGGCACCGAACGTGCGCCTTCGGCCTCGGCCTCGGCTAGCGCTCGGACGTGGCCGTAGCTGGAATAGTAAAGAACAAGAACACGGGTCATGGGATCCTCTCAAGGGTGTGGGTTTCATCACCTAAGAAGATCGGGGATGGGGCGGTTCGGAATAACCGGTCCGCTTTCACTTCACTCTTTACGTGGATTGAAGAATGTCAGGGGCGCAGCGCCACGCTCAGATGATCAAGAAACGCCGTGACCTTCGCATCCATACCGAGACGGGAGGCCGTCACCGCGTAGATTTCCGGTGTGGGCAGTTCCCAATCGGGCAGCACGCGGACCAGCTCGCCGCGCGCGACCGCACCCTTTGAAACGAAATCCGGCAAGGTGCCGATGCCCTGGCCGGCGATCAGCAGATCGCGCAGGACAAGGCTGTTGCCGACGCGGATGGGGGGATCCAGATCCACACTCTCCGTTTCGGACGGACCATGAAGGGTCCAGGTGGTCAGATGATCGGCAAGCAAGAACCCGATGACACGGTGCTTGGCAACCTCCTGCGGCGTTTGCGGCGCGCCGACTCTGTCCAGATAAGACGGCGCGGCAAAGACCTGTTGCCGCATCGTCCCCAATTTGCGCGCCACCAGTGCAGAATCCGGCATGGCCGCCCGAATCCGGATCGAAACATCGAAGCCGCCCTCCACCATGTCGATCACCCGGTCATCCATCGACAGCGTCAGGCGAAGGTCGGGATAAGCGTCGAACAACCCTGGCAGGATCGGAGCAATAACGGTCTGTCCGAAAGAGCTGGAGGCGTTCACCTTGAGATGACCGCGTATCGCCCCGGCGCCGTCACGGATGCGCGTTTCGACCAGGGACACGGCATCAAGGATGCCCGATGCTTCATCATAGAAGAGTTGGCCGGCATCAGTGAGCGACATTGAACGTGTCGTGCGGGTGAGCAATACCGTGCTCAAGCTCTCCTCCAAAAGCTTGACTTCACGGCTGAGAAGGGCGGGAGAGACCCCAAGATCCTCCGCCGCACGCGTAAAGCTGCCACGCTCGACGATGCGGCGGAATGCGTTCATGACAGAGAGCTTGTCCATTGTTGCTTTCGATCAGTCCAAGTGAAACGTCGCCTTGTGCGAGCGACCAAGTAGAGGAATACCATGAAAGCGGATCTCGTGCGAACAGGCCGCGAGACGGCCTTGCTGTCAATTCGCCTCCCTCTCAGCGGATACCATATCTGCAAAGCCCGCCGACACGAAGCAGTGGAAAGCGGAAAGACTTTCGCTAAACGACTACTTTAGAAAGTATCCCCGCCATTCACGCAGGCTGCGGCATCGGTCAAAATGGGCTCTAAACGGGCGATCGCCGCTCCGCAGCGGGCGGGGACGGTCCAAACTGACCCTGCCATTCACGAACGGCCCTTGCCCGATATTCGCATCAGATCACAGCCGCACATGGCAGACCGGTGGAAACGGCAAGAGGTGTGAGAATATCCGCGTCTCCCTCTCATATGCCAACTTTCTGGTTGTTTTTTGATTGCGCTGGTGGCCGAGATCCGGGGGGTTATGATCCGCGCCCGTAGCCCCGTGTTAAATCGCGCAACCGAGAAAGCACTTGTTCTTGATCTGGCGTGATCCGCCACGGCGCGCCTTGCGACAGGCCTCCGGTGGTGGCGACGAGCGGCATGTCCGGCTCATGATGTTCTGCGACAATCGCCATGGCCCAGCGTCCGAAAAGCCGCGTTGCCGTCGGCTGCGATTGGTCCAGCGTCACATGATCATGCCGGCTGTCCGCCTTGATCTTGTCAAACAGCTTGGTGACCGCAGCCTCTGGTCCTTCAAGCACCTGCGCAAAGTAGTCGTCATAAAGAACCAAAGCGCCGGTCACATTCAAAGCCGCGTTGTTGGACCGCGCCACAAGCAAGATGTCTGCAAGCCCGTCTTGTTGTGCTGCAAGCCCTGAGCCTGGCAACAAGCTGTGACTTCGGTAAATCAACCTGATCAGCGTATCCGATGACGGGGCTGGTTCGGGCGCGTCTTGCTGGTTTGCGCGCGACATTGTCTTGTCTTTCATACTTCGCTCCTTGTCGTTTGATTGCGCGTGGCATGCCTGATTGGCTTACGGCACGATCACCCCGCGCCCGGCAAAGCGGCGGTTCTTGAAATCGTCGAGCGCCACATTGATGTCGTCAAGGGAGTACTGGGTGTAGTGCATCTTGACCTTGCCATCGGCGTTCAGCTCCATCAGCTCGACCAGTTCGGTGTAGTTGCCGACAAGGCTGCCGCCGATGTTGATCTCATGCACAACAAGGTGGACGGTCGGCACTTCGATCTTGCCGCCATAGCCGATCATGATCAGCTGCCCACCTTGCCGCACCATTTTCCAGGCGTCGTTTTCGATGCCCAATTCGCCGACGAAATCCATCACCACCTGTGCGCCGCCGCCGGTGATTTCCTTGATCTCTTCGATGATATTGGGGCCGCCATCCA
>JBAUHP010000210.1:0-1548 GCA_049680345.1 Albidovulum sp.
TCCAGCATCGAAGACCGGGTGATGCGCGCGATCGAGGCCATGAAAGAGGTCGAAAGTGCGACAACCGGCATGATCATATATTGCCACTGCCCGCCTTCCCAGCCGCCACCCGGCAACCAGCGCAGCCAGAAGGTGAAGACCAGAAGCAGGATCGGCGCCATGACGAAATTGGGCAAAACCTGCGCGCCGATAGAGATGCCGACGGCAAGATAGTCGAGCCAGGAATTGTGGTAGATGGCCGCGCAAACCCCAAGGGCAACACCCGCAACCACCGCCACCAAGAATGAAATGCCGCCATAGGTAAGGGTCACAGGGAACCCTTGGGCGATGATCTCATTCACGGTGCGGTCTTTATAGATGAAGGATGGCCCGAAATCGAAGCTGCCGACGATGCCCCAGATATAGGTAAGCATCTGACGCCAAAGCGGCTGATCAAGGCCGTATTTCGCCTCAAGATTGGCCAGCACGGCAGGGGGTAGGGCGCGTTCTTGGGTGAAGGGCCCGCCGGGGGCCGCGTGCATCAGCAAGAACGAGATGATGATGAGCAACAAAAGCGTCGGCACGGCGATGGCCAGACGCTTGACGATATAGCTGAACATTGGCGCAATCCGGGATCAAGGGGGTAGGGCGCGCCTGTTCAGACGCGCCCCGGTAAGCCGCTTAGTTCGCGACGCGGTACATATCCTTGAGGTACCAGTTTTGCATCAGGTTGGTCGTGCTCATCCCGCGCATGTCGGGCTTGATCATTTCCACCTTGGTATATTGATAGATCGGCGCAAAGGGCATTTCGTCCGCAAGGATCTGTTCTGCCTCTTTGTACATCGGGTTCGGATCGGCTGCGGTCTTGGACGCTTTCATCAGCTCGTCATAACGCTCGGAAAAGAACTTGCCGTTGTTATGGCCCGAATAGCTGGTGAAGAGATCGAGATAGGTCGAGGCTTCGTTATAGTCGCCACACCAGGCATAACGCGCCACTTCGAAATCCTGGTTCTGCATGCGGTCGGTGTGCACCTTCCACTCCATGTTGTTCGGGGTCATGTCGACGCCGATGCCCTTCCAGAATTGCTGCACTGCGATGGCAATCTTCTTGTGCCCTTCCGACGTGTTGTAGTTCAGCGTCAGCTTCAGTGGGTTATCGGGGCCATAGCCAGCCTCGGCCAGAAGCTCTTTGGCCTTTGCCAGACGATCAGCCTGCGTCCATGCGGCATAATCAATCTCTGGCATTTCAAACCCGGCGGTGGCCGCGTGGGTCCAGTTGTAAGACGGAGCCTGCCCGCCTTGCAGGATCTTGTCGACGATGATGTCACGGTCAATACCGTAGGACAAAGCCTTGCGGACGCGGATGTCCTGCAGGGCCTCTGGCCCTTTTTCCTTATCAAGGTTGAACATGTAGATATATGAGCAGGACTGCGGAACCGAGACGGCCTCATCGGGGTATTCCGCTTTCAGGCGCGGATACTGACCAGCCGGAATGTCCATGCGGTCCAACTCACCAGCAAGATAGCGGGTCAGGGCTGCGTTCTGGTCGTTGACCGTCAATGCAGTGGC
>JBAUHP010000211.1:0-6906 GCA_049680345.1 Albidovulum sp.
GTTTCGTCGCGCAAGGCGATCAGCGCGTCAATCTCTGCGGCCTTCATCGCGATGGGCTTTTCGCACAGCACATGTTTGCCCGCCCGCGCCGCCCTTTGCACCCATTCGACATGCAGATGATTGGGCAACGGAATATAGACCGCCTCAACCGCCGGGTCGTCCAGAAGCTGTTGGTAGCTGTCCATAACCTTCAGGTCAGGGCAAAAGGCCAAGAACCCTTTGGCCTTGCTGGCATCGGATGTGGCCAGCGCGTAAAGGCGTGCGCCTGCAGCCTCGTGTATGGCGCGCGCCATATGTTCTTGGGCAAAATTCGACGCGCCCAGGACGCCCCAGTTGACCGGTTTCATGGCAAAACCCCCGCATGACCTGCAAGAAGGCTAGGCGAGCGCCCGGGTAAGCGCAACCGGGTGCGAAAATCAGCGTTGCTTGTGCAAGACCAAAAACGTCATCATTCCCAAAGGCGGCAGGTTGCGTTCCTTCAAGATGCGCAGACCGGGCACCCCCAGCACGCGGGATTTTTCAAAATCGGAATGCCAGCCCAAAGTATTGGGGAAGCGCGCCGACAGGCGTTCAATCATGGCCAGAACCCCTTTTTCGCGGGCGAAGTGATTGACGATCACCAACCGGCCACCGGGTTTGCAGACCCGCGCCATCTCTGCCACCACGCGTTCGGGATCGGGCACAACCGATACGATATGCATGGCTGCCACCGCGTCAAAATGATTGTCCGGAAAATCAAGGTTGCGCGCATCCATACGCAACAAGGACCGCACCTGCGTCAGGCCCTTTTCGCTGACCTTTTCGCGGGCTTTTTCCAGCATCTCGGCACTGTAATCGATGCCGGTCACCGTCACGTTCTTACTGTAATGCGGCAAGGCAAGGCCGGTGCCGACGCCAACCTCCAGCACCTCACCGCCAAGCTTGCTCATATACTGGGCCGCGCGCCTGCGGCCAACACTGGTGACCGCGCCGAATGTGTAATCATAGACCGGCGCCCAGCGGGCGTAGGATTGGCGGACAGCCTCTATTTCCATCTCAGACCTCGGGTTTTGCTAATGGTTTTCGGCTGGCGCGGAAAGCGAACACCAGACTGATTAAATAAGCGACGTCAAAAAGCGCCAGGGTGATCCATGGCAACACTGCAAGCGCGGTCAGCACACCGACCGCACCCAAAAGGACATAGGGCGCGTGATCGGCATAGATTTTCGCCGATTTGACCGCGAAAGTCGGCAAGCGGCAGATCATCAGCCCGCCGACCAAAGCAAGGTACACTGCCACCGCAACCGGTGGCAAAGGTGCGAGGCCCGGGATGGCATTGCTTAAAAACAGCGGCCCCAGGGCCAAAAGCGCGCCTGCGGGCGAAGGCACACCTTCAAAGAAGCGCGGGTCGTTGCCTGCCGCGGACTTTATTCCCACGTTGAAGCGCGCAAGGCGCATCACGCAGCAAAGCGCATAGACCAGCACCGCCGCCCAGCCGATATCGGGGGTGGATTGAAGCACCCAGAAATAGATGATGATTGCCGGGGCAACCCCGAAATTCAAGAAATCGGCAAGCGAATCCAGTTCCGCCCCCAAAAGGCTTTCGCTGCCCAGTGCGCGCGCCAGCCGCCCATCAAGCCCGTCAAGAATACCCGCCAGAACGATCAGGGCCGCCGCAAAAGAGACCGAGCCGAAAGCCGCCGATCTTATCGCGGTCAGGCCCAGACAGATGGCCCCAAGCGTGATCGCATTGGGTAAGAGCTGGATGATCAAAAGCTCTTTCCGGCTGGTCTTGGGGGGTTTGCGCATCTCGTTCATTCTTGGCGCGCCGCGCGGGCAGGTTCGGTTGAGGCCAGATCGGCCAAAACCGTTTCACCCGCTACCATGGTTTGCCCAAGTGCAACCAAAGGCACCACACCATCGGGCAAATAAACATCCAGCCGAGAGCCGAAGCGGATCAGGCCGAACCGTTCGCCGGTGCGCAAAAACAGGCCCGCATCGGCAAAACACACGATGCGGCGCGCGACCAATCCCGCGATTTGCACAACGCCGATGCTGACCCCGTCCGCCGTCTCAATCCGCAATGAATTGCGTTCATTATCGACGCTGGCTTTATCCAGCGAGGCGTTGAAAAACTTGCCCGGCCGGTAGACCACCGCCGCGACCGTGCCTTCAATCGGGGCGCGGTTCACGTGGCAGTTGAAAACATTCATGAAAACCGAAATCCGCATCAAGGGTTCAGGACCAAAGCCCAGACCTTCGGGCGGCACCGCAGGCCCGATGAGCGAGATCACCCCATCCGCCGGGCTGACCACCAGCCCGTCACGCATCGGCACCGACCGTATCCGGTCGCGGAAAAAGTAATAGACCCAGATCGTCAGCCCAAGACCGATCCAGCCAAGCGGCGGCCAGATCAAGAACAAGACAACGGCAGCCGCGCCGAAAACCCCCAGAAATTTCCGCCCCTCGGGATGCATGGGCGGCAAGAACGTCTCCAGCATGGTCATCGGCAAAGCCCCTCGTATTCGCTGCCGATGTCCTAACGGCACCGGGGGCTTTGTACAATTGTTGTTTCTAGCCTGTGCCGGTTTTCGCCAAGGTGGTGCTTGCAAGATCGGGGCTGCTACTGGCCCTTGGTGTAGTCGGGGCCGATACACATCGGCAAATCATCGGCAAGCTTCAGCCAGCCAAGCTTTTCCTCAGACGCCACGTGCAGCGTTGGCTGGAACTGTTCCGGCGCGTCCATTGCCGCCACATAAAGATGCATGACGCCCGACATCTTTTGGGACCGAAATGAAAGCGGTGTGCCGCAGGTGTCGCAAAAGCTCCGCTCAACACCGGGCGAGGATTTATAGACCTTGGGCGCTTTGCCCAGCCATCGCCATTGACCATCGGCCACGCCGATATAGGTCGTCATCGGTGCCGAGCACTGCCTGCGGCAGCTTTCGCAGTGGCAGTTGACACAGGCCTGAACCGGGGCGTCAACTTCGAATTTGATGGCGCCGCAAAGGCAGTGACCGCGCATGTGCAACCTCCCTGGATGCCACCAGCTTCTTGCCAGGACGGGCTGGGTGCGTCGCCAAATGCGAATTGGCGACGCGGAAGTGCGACATTTCGGCCCGATCAGGCTGGCAGCAACATGCCTTTTTCCTTCGCCAACTCGCGCATGCGCGACTGAAGTTTTTCAAAGGCCCGCACCTCAATCTGCCGGATCCGTTCGCGGCTGACATCATATTGGCCTGAAAGCGCTTCCAATGTGATCGGCTCATCTTGCAAGCGGCGCTGAATCAAGATGTCTTTTTCGCGGTCGTTCAAAACATCCATCGCGCGCGTCAGCATGGTGCGGCGCGCCTCCAGCTCTTCGGATTCGGCGTAATCACCGGCTTGGTCGGCATCTTCATCCTCCAGCCAGTCTTGCCATTGGCTGGTGCCCTCGCCGTCCATACCGACCGTGGCGTTCAGCGATGCATCCCCCCCCGACATCCGGCGGTTCATCGAGATCACTTCATCTTCGGTCACGTTCAGATCTTTGGCGATTTGCGCCACATTTTCGGGCCGCAGATCGCCCTCTTCCAGCGCGCCGATTTTCGACTTGGCCTTGCGCAGGTTGAAAAACAGCTTCTTTTGCGCCGAGGTCGTGCCAAGCTTCACAAGGCTCCAGGACCGCAAGATATATTCCTGAATCGAGGCGCGGATCCACCACATCGCATAGGTCGCAAGGCGAAAGCCCTTTTCAGGGTCAAAGCGCTTGACCGCTTGCATAAGGCCCACATTTGCTTCGGAAATCACCTCGGCTTGCGGCAGGCCGTAGCCGCGGTAGCCCATGGCGATTTTGGCAGCCAGTCGCAGATGCGAGGTTACCAGCCGATGTGCGGCCTTGGGTTCTTGGTGATCGACCCAGCTTTTGGCCAGCATATATTCTTCTTCCGGCTCCAACAGCGGAAATTTGCGGATTTCCTGCAGATACCGGTTCAGCCCCTGTTCGGGGCTTGGCGCGGGAAGATTGGCATAGGTCGTCATATTCATCTCCCATATTGGGCAAGGACCAAGCAATTTATGCGCCCCTGCGTCACCGCGCAAGGGCCCGCGCGAAAAACCGCTGGACCCTTGCACGGATATCTTAACACAATATGAACATGCCCCCCGATGATTGCGAGGAATGTGACAATCGGCTCACGCTCTTGTCAGCGGTTATGCCGCCCGGAATTGATCAAGCAAGGCTGCCATATCGGCGGGAAGCGGGCTTTCAAATGACAGATCATCGCCGGTCACGGGGTGCTTGAAGCCCAAGGTTGCGGCATGAAGGGCCTGACGCCGGAACCCGGCCCCTGCCTCGGACGCCACCTGCCCTATCGCCTTAGGCGACAACTTGCGCCGCCCGCCATAGGTCGGATCGCCGATAAGCCCGTGGCCGACATGCGCCAGATGCACGCGGATCTGATGGGTGCGGCCGGTCTCAAGCCAGCATTCGACAAGGCCGGCGGTCGGCGGTGTGCCGAACTGTTCCAGCACCCGCACCCGGGTTACGGCGTGGCGGCCGCCATGAAAAAGCACCGCCTGGCGTTGCCGGTCGGTCTTGTGGCGCGCAAGCTGGGTGGTGATCTTCAAGATCCCGCCCGCCTCAAAATTCGTACCCTTCACGCCGTGCAGGCGCGGATCGTTGGCATCGGGCACCCCATGCACGATCGCCAGATAGCGCCGGTTGACGGTGTGCTTTTCAAACTGTTTGGCCAGCCCGTGATGGGCGCGGTCGGATTTGGCCACGACCAAAAGCCCGGTCGTATCCTTGTCGATACGGTGCACGATACCGGGCCGCTTTTCGCCGCCCACGCCCGATAATGTATCGCCGCAGTGATGCAAAAGTGCGTTGACCAAAGTGCCGCTGTAGGATCCGGGTGCCGGATGCACGACCATGCCTGCCGCCTTGTCGATGACAATCAGGTCATCATCTTCCCAGATCACGTTCAGATGGATGTCTTCGGGCAAGGTATCGACCTCTTCGGCGATACCTACGGTGATTTCAAACACCTCGCCCTCGGCCACCTTGGCCTTGGCATCGCTTATCGCCACCCCATCGCGGGTGATCGCACCTTCCGTCAAAAGCCGCGCGATCCTTGTGCGCGACAGGGCCGCCGCATCTGGCACATCGCGCGCCAAGGCCTTATCAAGGCGGTCGGGTGGATTTTCCCCGATGGTGACGCGAAGGGACGGGCTTTTAGTGGCAGACATAAGAAATGCTCCGGCGCCCGAGGGCGAAGACATACCGCCCCCGCCTGATCTGCGCTTTTTGAAACTGCTGGTGACGATATTGGCCGGCACCATGATCATTGGCCTCATAACCATCATCGTTCTGTTTGTCATCCGCTTGCCGGGGCCCAAGGACCACGCCCCCCGCCTGCCCCCGCAAATCGTTTTGCCCGCCGGGGAAAGCGCCGAGGCGGTCACATTCGGGCGCGGCTGGACCGCAGTTGTCACGTCAAGCGGCAAGATTTTGATTTTTGATGCCGAAAATGGCAAGATAACCCAAGAATTGCAGCTAAACACCGCGAATTAGCCCGGGTTTCGGCGCTTATGCAATTTCCCTGGCTTTCGTCCGCTTTGGCCCTTGCATTGCCCTGCCCGGATCGCTAAATCCCACAGCCACGCACCCGTAGCTCAGCTGGATAGAGCATCAGACTACGAATCTGAGGGTCGGGCGTTCGAATCGCTCCGGGTGCACCATTTCCCTTTTGTTGAACGTCAGATGACTTTGACCTTCACGTCATCGACTGACCCAAGAGCCAAAAACCGGACCTTGGCGCAAGATGCGGCGAAGGTCCGGTTTGAGCCCAATTTGCCGAATGCTGCAGAATGCATGAACGCCCGCTTCGAAGAGCCGAATAAGATTGGCGTTGGTTATGTATCCAGCGCCACTACGCGCTCTAGGTTCTCCGCGTGAATTTCACGATATGGCTCAAAAAGCTTCACCCAACCCATCGATAATGGCTCTGAAATTAGGTCCTCGAGCGGCTTCTCACGCAGGTCCAATTCCTGCCGACAGCGCTCCAAAGTTCTAATATACTGCTTTTGCGCTTTAATCAGTCCGCTTCCATAGCCGCCGGATGCAATGATGTCGGGATCGCCGTGGTTTGGCAGAATGAATTGTGCGTCCAGTGCCGCAAGTCGATCCAAGTCGGCGAGATGAGTGGCAAAATTCTGCGGCTCGTCAACATATGTGACGGTATCCTCCATCGTGTCGCCTGCAAGCAGAATGCCCAATTCCTTGATCCATACTACAGTCGCATCATCGCTGTGAATATTGGCTTCAATCACTTCAACGCTGAGTGAGCCGATATTGACAGTCTTTCGAGCGTCGAACATCTGGTTCGGCAACACTAAGGGTGAGATCGCAGGTGGTCCTTCCAGCGCCCCCGCCTCTATGTCTGCGCGCTTTTCAGAGAGGTGCGCGAAGGTCTTGTTGTTGGCGATGATCTCGCAATCGGCAAATACTTCGGTACCCGCTACATGATCGAGATGCCAATGGCTCAAAACGACTGTGAAATGCGTCACACCATGTGCCGTCAGTGTTTCTTTGATAAAGCCTGCATGAGCAACCGACACATGCGTGTCATAAATTAACGCGTGAGAGCCGCTGATCACTGCATATGACGCGATGCCAAGTGTAATAGCGCCTCCATCAACCCAGTTGGGTCCTTTTATGAAACGGTGGCCGTCAACGCGACCATCGTAGAAAGCGAGAATACCGGGATGGGGTTCGAGAATTCGTAGGTGTTGTAGCATTGCGAGTATCTTTGTTCCGCGGATCTGGGCCTAAGCAACCACATAAAATAGACCGTCGAACGAATTGGCGTCGCGACGTCCTCGTGAGCGGTTGTCTTCGCAAACTTTACCTTGAACAGTTTTTGGTAAATGGCAACAAAGTTGCGC
>JBAUHP010000212.1:0-6647 GCA_049680345.1 Albidovulum sp.
GCGGCGTACATAGCCGTCAAGAACGCGCCCCGGCGCGGGAGGTTGCAATCTTGGCCATGACATCCTCCTTCTTGCCGGGTTGCCGTTGGGGCGCATGATAGAACAGCGGGGCAGGGGGCGTATAGCCCTATTTTGGCCAAGCTGGCTTCAGATCAGCCCGGCCATGCGCGCGCCGGTCAAAAGGTCGGGGGCAAGGTGATGGGCATGGGGGCCGGTGGTTTGCAGCATGTCGGGCACCTGAACCACGATCATGCCAGAGGCGTGGGCGGCGGCAGCACCGGTATCGCTGTCTTCAAAGGCAATGCACTGCGCGGGGTTCATGCCCAAACGGCGGGCCGCTTCCAGATAGGGATCGGGGGCGGGTTTGGGATTGGCGATGCAGTTCACGCTGACCACGGTGGCGAAGTGTTTGGCAAGCCCGCTCACCGCCAGCTTCTTTTCAGCCGTGTGCCGACGGCTGGAGGTGGCAACGGCACAAGGCAGACCCGCCGCGCCCAGCACCTCCAACAGCTTGGCGGCACCGGGGCGCAGATCAATGCCCGCATCAAGTTTGGCGGCGAAACAGGCGTTCCAGCCCTGCCCGAATTCATCAAGCGGAAAGCCCGCACCATAATGGGCGGCAATCTTGCGGCTGCTGGTGGCATCATCGGTGCCTATCAGGCTTTCAAAAAGCCCGTCGCTGCCTGGCCAGCCAAGGTCGGCCAGAACTTCTTGCCCAGCCGCAATCGCCAGCCGCTCGGTATCAAGCAACAACCCGTCAAGGTCGAAAATCGCGGCGGCATATCGGGGCATCAGGGGCACTCGCGCTTTGCGGCGGGACATAGGGCCGACGGGTTTTCAGGGAAAAGAACTATGCCGCAGGGTAACGCCATCCCCAATGAATATTCAACCGGTTAAGTGGAGGGGCCGCAATGACATGGCCCATGCGCAAGCCCAAGAATTTATCGCATCGCCCCCGCATCTTGTCCAAAAATACCGGCATCAAGGCAAGAGGCGCCGGCCTGTGGCGGAAGGGCTGCACCCAAAACCCCGCCGCGCGTTTGACCTCAGCGCGTGTTGGCCCGCGCCGGTGGTCCGGCCTGTCCCCATGTCGGCGCGGATGTTATCGGCCCCGCGGTAGGAGACCACGATGTCATCGCCGGTTTGATAGGCGGCGGCGTAGAAGCTGGCGGCTGTCGCAGCAACCTGCATTATCCCCTCACAAGATCCCATTTCCCGAGCCCATAGAGATCGTCGCCATATGGTCGCATAGCTTTCCCGCCAATCGGTACCGAAAGAGAATTCCACCACCTCAGCACCGCCTCCACCCGCCCCTCCGCTCCTCCGTCACTTCCAGCTCCACCGCTTTCAACCGCACCCCCGGCCCGAAGCTCGCGGCCAGATCGGCGGGGTCCAGCAGCCGCACGCTTGCTGGGGCGGCGATATCGTCGAAGGTCACCAGCATCGGATATTGCCAGCATCGGATATTGATAATCCGGCACCGTTATCACCCCCGCTGCCCGGTCGCGCTTGTCACGCATCTCGTCGAACAAGGCAGGGTCGATCACCCGGCTTTTTTGCCCCGAGATCGAGGCGGGCGCGACTGACCCCAAATATTCCGTCGTGTCCGCACTTTCCAGAAGCGCGAACAGATAGTGCCCGGGGGCAACTTCGACCACCACCGCCTCGCCGGTCACCGAATGGTTCCTGCCCATGCCCTCGGCCCGGATCAGATGTTCTTGCCAGCTGACAGCACTCACCGACGCGCCCGTCACCTCGCCCAAGGGCGTCTCTGCCGTGACGATCAGTTTCTGGTGCCATGCGAACCTTTCCTTGCAGCCGACAAGCAAAAGCGGAAGCAAGAGGCCGACAAGGAGGAGGGTGAAGCGCTTCCATGATCTTCCTGGGGTGGCCTTGGCGGTGTCTTAGGGGCGCGGTGTGTCAGGCCTGCCTTGCAACCAGAAGATGAAGCCGGAATGCGCCGGTCTTTGCAAGTGGATTGCCGCCAATCCCGACCCCGGGGGCCTTGCGGCCCGGGCGCGACTGGCGCGCAAAAAAAGGGGGTAGGGTGAGAGGCTGGACAACGACCCAAGCGGGGCTCGTTACGGCTGCTTCCTTCCGGACCTGACCGGGTTGGCGAGGCGCTTGCCCGCGCCAACCTCTCGCCCCCTAGATACGCAGTCGCGGGGCAGAATTCAAGCGCTGGAATGCGGGTGCGGTTTTGCGGGTTAAAACCGCAGCTGACAGCGCAAGAAGCCTTGTGGGGTAAGGCCTTGCGGGGTGATGTCAAGGCCATGCACTTCGGCCATATGCGCCGCGACGCGCGGCCCGGTATCGAACCACGCACCGGTGCCGGCTGTCGTGGCCACCAGCCGCCAATTGCCGGCCGGGCGCGGGGTAAGTTGCTCCATCCGCGTCACGTAGTGGCGGATTACGTCGGCGTTAAGGGTCAAGGGTTCAAGAATCACCGAGCTGCCATCAAGGCCCGGAAAGCCACCGCCGCCATTGGCGCGGAAATTGTTGGTGGCCACCAAGAACCGCGCCTTGGGATCAAGCGGTTTGCCCGCATAGGTCAGACCGTGGATGCGTTGAGCTGAAGGATTCAGAAGGTCGCCGTCAACGCCGTAGCGCGGTGCCGCTTCGAGATTGATTTGATAGCTAACCCCGGCGATCGTATCAAAATTGTAGCTTGGCGCTTCGGCCTTGATCAACGGCTGGCCAGCCGTGCCGGGCGAAAGCTGATGAAACTGTGCGGCCGAGCGTTCCAGCCATGTAGCGATGTCAGCACCCGTGACTTCAACAGCGCAGATCGTGTTGGGAAACACATAGATATCGGCGATATGGCGCAAGGCGATATCGCCCGCGGGCACATCGGTGAAGTTTTCCGGCCCGCCGCGCCCGCCGGATTTGAACGGGCTGGCGGCAGAGAGGACGGGCATGCCTTCATAGGGGCTGTCGCGTACCGCGTCGATCAGCCAGCTGCGCTGGGCGGCATGGACAAGCTGGAGGGCGGCACTGTCGGCAATGCGCGCGAAATAGCTGTGCATTGGCGCATCGGACTTGCCCACCGGCTTGCGGATATGGGCAAGTGTGGCTTGGTGGGCGGTGCGCGCCACCCGGCTTACGGCGCGGTCGCTTCGCACCAGAGCGCGCAATTTGCCACAGGCATCGCGGCAAGAGATGGCGCGGGTTGATGACCTGAAATCGCGGATGCGCCAGCCCCCCTGACCAAGCGTCAGATCAAGATCGATCAACCCAAGATGCGATCCCCAAAACCCGGCCATGACAGCGGGCTTGCCACAGATCGTGCCCAAGACGCCGTTGACATGCGGCCATTGATTTGGGCCCCCATCGGGGAAGGCCAGATGGATATGCCCCGATATGATCGCGTCAATCCCTTCGACCCGTGCCAGCGGGACCGCCGCATTTTCGAGGCCGTCGCCATGCGCAGTCTGATCGAAACCCGAATGGCAAAGGGCCACCACGATATCGGCGCCATCCGCACGCAAGCGCGGCACCCAGGTTTGCGCGGCTTTCACAATATCACGGGTAAAGACCCGCCCCGAGATATGGCTGCTTTCCCAAACCTCAAGCTGCGGTGGCAAGAAGCCGATCACACCGATCTTCAAGATCGCCTCTTGGCCCGTGTCCGATATCAGCTTGCGTTCCAAAATCGTGCTGGGCGCAATCAGATGCCTGTCGCGCGCCATGCTTGCGGCCTTGCGCACCACGGCATTGGCACAGACAAACGGGAAATTGGCCTTCGCCAGCGAGGCACGCAGATAGGGCAGCCCAAAGCTGAAATCATGATTGCCGATCGTGCCCGCGTCATAGCCAACGGCATGCATGGCCTCGATAATGGGATGGGGGTCGCCTGGGGCCAGGAAATCGTCTTGGGCAATAAGTTCGCCCAAGGGACTGCCTTGCAAAAAATCGCCGTTATCGACCAAGATACTGTTGCGCACCTCGGCGCGGGCGCTGCGTATCAGGGTTGCCGTGCGTGCGAGCCCCGTCGACGAAAGCGGTTGGTCCCAGGTGTAGTCATAGGGCAAGACATGCGCATGCAGATCGGTCGTCGCCAATATTCTGAATTGATATTCACCTAAGCCGCCATGGGCAGATAAAGTTGTCGGTAGTGTCACGGGCATTCCAGAATCATAACTTTTCGGTGTAATTCGCCGTGCAAGAGGCGCGGGCGTTATTGTTTGTTGTCGATATCAAATGGCAAGATTAAGCTTTTAGTATGAATTTCCCGGGGCCGCCCGGATTAGTGGGTGTGATTCATCATTTTTTTCTTCCATAGGTTGTATTTGCAACAATGCTGGCCAATCCCGCAATGGCCTTTATGTTCAGCCCTTGGGGCTTCATGCCCGGTGGGGCCGATGCGGGAAACAGACCATGTATGATGATGCTTTGGTGACTTTTGCGAATGGCGGGATTGACCGCGCGGGGCATTTACGCAGCGACAAGGCGGGTTTGACTGCTTTGTTGGCAACCCCTGAGGCGGTTTGCCTGCCGGTCTGGCGTGGCAGGCCCTTGATGGGGGCCGAGGCCGCAGGCTGGCTTGCGGCGGATCATCCGGTATTTGCAAAAACTGCGGGTGAGGCGATGTTTTTGGGGCTGGCCGATGGGCGCGCCTATTTCGCCCGTGATCTGTCTGACTGGGCCCCCGAAGAGGGTATTCCACCGCAGGCGGGCGGGTTTTGGGATGTGAACCGCCAGATCCATCCGGCGATTGACCCCGAATACGGTTTTGCCGATCTGCGCACCAATCTTGCCGGTCTGTCGGCCCGTGACGCTGAGTTGTTGGCGATGGCCAAGGGCCTGATCGGCTGGCACGAAAGCCACGGGTTTTGCGCGCGCTGCGGGGCGCCAAGTGCCGTGATCATGGGGGGCTGGCAGCGCCAGTGCGGCGCGTGCAATGCCATGCATTTTCCGCGCACCGATCCTGTGGTGATCATGCTTATCACCGATGGAAATAATGTGCTTTTGGGCCGCTCGCCGGGCTGGCCCGAGGGGATGTTTTCGCTGCTTGCGGGCTTTGTTGAACCGGGCGAGACGCTAGAGGCCGCCGTGCGCCGCGAAGTGGCGGAGGAAACCGGGGTCAAGGTTGGCCCGGTGCAGTATCTGGCCTGCCAGCCATGGCCCTTTCCGGCCTCCTTGATGATCGGATGTTCGGGGCAGGCGCAATCAACCGAAATCACCATAGATCCGCAAGAGATCGAGCAAGCCATTTGGGTAAGCCGCGAGGATATGGTGCTGGTGGCATCGGGCCAGCACCCCGACATTCGCCCGCCACGGCGCGAGGCGATTGCGGGCTATTTGCTGCTGGAATGGCTTGCGGGACGCATGGTTTGACGCCATGACGGGGGGGCGAAGTTGAGGGGGCAGGCATGAAATTGTCGACGCGCAGGGAATTTGACGCCCAACCGGAAGAGGTTTTCGAGGCTTTGTCCGATTTCATCGCCTTTGAAAAGCTGGCCTTGCGCCACGGGGCGGATGTGCAGCGCATTGATCATCTGGCAGCACCGGGCCTTGGGGCTGAATGGGTGCTGCAATTTCCCTTTCGCGGCAGATCGCGCGAGGTCAAGAGCCGCATCAATGCCTATGATCCGCCAATCCATCTGGGCGCCGAAGGGACCAGCGGCAGCTTTGATTTCACGCTGCGCACCACGCTTGAACCCCTGCGGCGTGACCACACAAGGCTTGCGGTTGAGCTGGAGGTGAAACCCCGCACCTTTGCCGCGCGTTTGATGCTGCAAACCCTGAAACTGGGAAAATCCCGCCTTGATGCCCGCTTTGCCACCCGCATTGAACGCTTTGTCAGCGCCATGCTGTCGCGCCAAAAGCGCGCGCAAACGGGCTAGCCACGCGGTATCGGCGCAGAGCCGCTCAAATTCGCGAAAATGTGCGCTTGCTTTGTGGGCGAAGCACAGGCACCATCACACCCGTAAACCCTTTTGCCTGGGAGAGATTATTGGGCATCAGCGCCTTAACCCCGCCGCCGCATTCTGAAGACACGCATGAAACCCTTCTGGAATTTGCCGACAACCGTTTGCTTATCGATCTGTGCGGCGAATTCGACCGCAATCTGGCCCAGATAGAACATCAGCTTGGCATCCATATCCTGAGACGGGGCAATCATCTTGCCCTTGTCGGACAGGCCGAGGCGCGCGGGCAGGCCGCCGCCGCCCTGCAAACCCTTTACGCCCGCCTTGAAGGTGGCCGCACGATTGATGCGGGCGAAATCGACGCGGTGATCCGTATGGCCGATGACGCCGTGCCCAAACCTGCCAGCCTTGATGACCAGCTTGAAATGTTTTCCCAGGGCCGGGTCGAGATACGCACCCGCAAAAAGCAGGTTGAACCGCGCACCGAGGCGCAAAAGGCCTATGTGAAGAACCTGTTCCAAAGCGAGCTGGCCTTTGGCATCGGCCCGGCGGGCACCGGCAAGACCTATCTTGCGGTGGCGGTCGGCGTGACGATGTTGATCGGCGGGCATGTGGACCGCATCATCTTGTCGCGCCCTGCCGTCGAGGCGGGCGAGCGGTTGGGCTTTTTGCCCGGCGATATGAAGGAAAAAGTCGATCCCTATATGCAGCCGCTTTACGACGCGCTGAACGACTTTTTGCCCGCAAAACAAGTGCTTAAACTGCTTGAGGAAAAGC
>JBAUHP010000213.1:0-8815 GCA_049680345.1 Albidovulum sp.
GGCGACAACCTGAAGTTCGAGGTCGAGCTGATCGCGCCGATCGCCATGGAAGAAAAACTGCGCTTCGCCATCCGCGAAGGTGGCCGCACCGTTGGCGCGGGCGTCGTCTCCAAAATCCTGAAGTAAGCGATTTCTGCGCAAGGTTTCGACCTTGGCAAAACCGAAAGGGCCGCATCACGCGGCCCTTTTTGGTTTTTTGCGGGCATTTTCATATTTTTGCCCCCCTCACAACAATGTGCACAGGCCAAATCAGGCAATGTCCCTAACGGGGCCTCGCCGGGACGTGAGCATTTGTTTCAGCCTCCCTCAGGCTATCTCGTTGTTTTGGCACCCATCGCCCGCCAAAGGCCCCAGCCCGCTCACTTCAAGTGCACAATCGCGCGAGGCGGCGCGACTAAGGCGTGATTTCCCTTTCTTTTCAACCACCTCCATCTTGGGTCTACCGGAAGCACATTGCTTTTGACGAGAACCGATCAAACCAAACAAGAAAGGGACCACGATGAAACGCCTTATCCTCACAACCGTTGCAATCGCCGCACTCGCACCCGCCGCTTTCGCCATGACCGCACATGATCAGCTTTTGACCAATGGCGACTTGGCTGAAATCAAGCGTTATGTCCCGGATGCCGATCTGTCGAACTTGACCTACGCCGAACTGGCAGCCCTTGCCAATGCGCTTGACGCCGCGGATCGTGGCAGTGCTGTCGGCGGCAGTATCCGCGCCATTTTGAACTGAACCACCGACTTGCCACCACTGTGACCGAGGGCCGCCCGTCAAGGCGGCCCTTTGGGTTTTGGGGCCAAAGTTGACGATTCGGGGTTTTGCGAGGAAACTTCCAAAAGGAGGTGCGCCATGTGTCAAATATTTGCCGGACAAAACCCGCGTCGCTATGAAAGCATTACCCGACGTCTGCGCCTGAACGGGCAAAGCACCAGTATCCGCCTTGAACGGTCGTTTTGGCGGATCATTGATCAGATCGCGGAACGCGAAGGCCTCTCTACCCCCGCCTTCATCTCTCGCCTGCATTCCGAAGTGCTGGAACTCAATGGCGAAGCGCCGAATTTCACTTCACTTTTGCGCTGCGCGTGCATGATTCATCTGGGTGAGCTGGATCATGATGCCCCCGCCCGTTTCGCCGCCGAATAAACTCGAAAAACACCGTGTGTAGTAACCCGTTACTACCACAACGCCATATTGGTCACTTAACCTTACCAAAATCGGATAGATTTGGGGGACATATGGCCAAAGCAATTCATTCAATGATCCGCGTGCTGGATGAGGCGCGCTCGGTCAAATTCTATCAACAAGCCTTCGGGCTTACGGTCGCCGACCGGCTGGAATTTGACGACTTCACCCTGATTTATCTGTCCAATTCCGAAAGCAGCTTTGAGATTGAGCTGACGGTCAACAAAGGCCGCACAGATCCATTTGATCTTGGCAATGGATATGGGCATCTGGCGGTTTCGGTTGCCGATCTGGATGCCGAACATGCGCGCCTCACGGCGGCGGGATTTGCCCCGCGCAAGCTTGTTGATTTTCAAAACAAGGGCAAGCCGGTCGCCCGGTTTTTCTTCATCGCCGATCCCGACGGATACCAAATCGAAGTTCTCGCACGCGGGGGCCGCTTTCAATGACGCGCGCCCAAAAGACAATGATCAAGGGAGGAAGTTATGACCAAGATTGAACGAACCGGGCTTACACGCCGCGCGCTGTTGTCGCGCAGCGTCGCCGCCGGGGCCCTGGCCGTGGTGGGCGCGGGCTTCATCGCCGCCCCCAACGCCGCCTGGGCGCTTGAAGTGACCAGTATCACCGAACATGAAATGGCCACGCTTTTACAGATGGCCCGCGACATCTACCCGCATGACCGGGTTGGCGACGAATATTATGCCGTGGCGGTCAAGGGATATGACAGCGAAGACAGCAAAGCCATGGTCGCTGAAGGCATCGCCTCTGTTGATGCCGCAGCGCAGGCGGCGGGACATACCGATTATGTCAGCATCGGCTGGGAAGAAGACCGCGTGAAGCTCTTGCAAGCTATGGAGGACACAGGCTTTTTCCAAACCATACGCGGTGGTCTGGTGACCGGTCTTTACAACCAAAAAGCGGTCTGGTCGATCTTTGGCTACGAAGGCGAAAGCTTCTCGCAGGGCGGTTACATCGACCGCGGCTTTGACGACATTGCTTGGCTTTGACCTTTAGGAGGATAACATGGTCGCGAAATTTGAACTTTCCGACGACTCCGTGGTCGTCATCATCGGAACCGGCGCCGGCGGCGGGGTTTTGGCCAATGAACTAGCGCAAAAAGGCGTCAAGGTCGTAGCCCTTGAGGCGGGCGGTCGCTACATGCCCGAAGACTATATCAATGACGAATGGGAAAGTTTCGGCCAACTGGCCTGGACCGACGCCCGCACCACCTCTGGCGATTGGCGGGTGGCCAAGGATTTTTCCGGCCTTCCTGCCTGGATCGTCAAGGCCGTGGGCGGCACAACAACCCATTGGGCGGGTGCAAGCCTGCGCTTTCAGGATCACGAGTGGAAAGCGTTGACGAGTTATGGCGCAGTCGAGGGGGCCAATCTCCTCGACTGGCCAATTGACGGGGCCGAAATGGCGCCTTGGTACGAAAAGGCCGAGACAAAGCTTGGCGTGACCCGCACCGGCGGGCGTCCGGGCCTGCCGGGCAACAATAATTACAAGGTCTTCGAAAAGGGCGCTTTGGCACTGGGCTACAAAGAGGTCCATACCGGCCGCATGGCGATCAACTCGGTCGATAATGACGAGCGCCCCGCCTGCCAGCAGACCGGTTTTTGCTTTCAGGGCTGTAAGTGGGGGGCGAAATGGTCTTCCGCCTATACGGATATTCCGCGTGGCGAGGCGACGGGCAATCTGGAGGTGCGCGATCACGCCCATGCAGCGCGGATCTTGCATGATGATGCGGGCAAGGTCACCGGTGTCGAATATTTCGACAAGGACGGCAATTTGCAGATGCAAAAGGCCCGTATCGTCTGTGTGGCCGGTAACAGCTTTGAAAGCCCGCGCCTGCTGCTTAACTCGGCCTCAGACATGTTCCCGGACGGTCTGGCCAATTCGTCGGGCATGGTCGGCAAGAACTACATGCGTCACATGACCGGCTCGGTTTATGCGGTCTTTGAACAACCGGTGCGCATGTGGCGCGGCACAACCATGGCCGGGATCGTGCAAGACGAGGCGCGCCATGACCCATCACGCGGTTTCGTCGGTGGGTATGAGCTTGAGACGCTAGCCCTTGGCCTGCCCTTCATGGCCGCTTTCTTGAACCCCGGCGCATGGGGGCGCAGCTTCACCACCGCCCTTGACAGCTATGAAAACATGGCCGGCATGTGGATCGTGGGCGAGGATATGCCGCAAGAAACCAACCGGGTCACGCTGTCGGATGTGACCGATCAGTGGGGCCTGCGGGTGGCGAATGTCAATTTCTCGGACCACCCCAATGACATTGCCATGCGCAGCCATGCCTACGAACGCGGTCAGGCGATATATGAGGCGGTCGGTGCCACGCGCACCTTCCCGACCCCGCCCTATCCGTCAACCCACAACCTTGGCACCAACCGCATGTCGGAAAGGCCCGAGGACGGGGTTGTGAACAAATGGGGTCAAACCCATGATATCGCTAATCTCTTTGTCTCTGATGGCAGCCAGTTCACCACCGGCGCATCAGAGAACCCGACACTGACGATTGTTGCCCTGGCCATCCGCCAGGCCGATCATATCGCAAGTGAAATGTCTGCCGGGGCGATCTGACGCCCGGAGTATCCAGACCTTGACCGGGCCGCATTCGGCGGCCCGGCCGATCAGATCAAGGGAGGATAAGATGAGAAAGCTACTATCTTCGGTCGCCCTGTTTGCAGTTTCGGCAGGATTTGCCTCGGCCCAAAGTGCTGAATTGCCGCCCAATATAGAACGTCTGCAAAGCATGCAGTCCACCGGCGTCAAGGATTTCACCACCATCGATCAAACGGGTGACTATGCCGCAGGGATCAAGAAGACCCTCGCGCGGATCAAGATGCCCGACGGCTTCAAGATCGAGCTTTATGCGGTCGTGCCCGATGCCCGCCATATCGCCGTCGGCCCGCAAGGTGTCGTGACATTCGTCGGCACCCGAAAAGACAAGGTCTGGGCGGTCACGGACCGCAACAAGGACCGCGTCGCTGATGAGGTCAAGGATTTCGCGCCCTCGCTGACATTCACCATCCCCAACGGCGTATGCTTCAGCCCCGACGGCTTTTTGTATATAGCCGAACAAAACCGCGTTCTGGTCTTTCCGGCGGCTGAATTCTTCTACGAATCTCCGGATGTTGCCGTAGGTCAGGTGGTCAAACAGGGCGATTTGATCCCGGCGGATGAGGAAAGCTTCAACCACACCGCGCGGGTCTGCGACATTGGCCCGGACGGCAAGCTTTATATCTCGCTCGGTCAGCCGCATAACGTGGCGCCGCCCGACAAGATCCAGAAATATATGGACACCGGCATCGGCGGGATAATCCGCATGAACACCGACGGGACCGGGCGCGAGGTCATCGCGCACGGCGTGCGCAACTCGGTCGGTCAGGATTTTGACCCGACCACGGGTGATCTGTGGTTCACAGATAATCAGGTTGACGGCATGGGCGATGACATCCCGCCCGGAGAGTTGAACCATATGACCGCAGTGGGCCTGAATTTCGGCCATCCCTGGTATGGTGGCGGCACCACGCGCACCAATGAGTACAAGGATCAGGAAGTCCCTGTCGAAGTAACCCATCCTGTCGTTGAAACCATCGCCCATGCCGCGGACCTTGGCATGATGTTCTACACCGGCAACATGTTCCCGGCGCAGTACAAGAACGCCATCTTCTCGGCGCAGCACGGGTCCTGGAACCGCACAACACCAATTGGCGCCCGGGTCATGGTCACCACCATTGCCGAGGACGGCACCGCCACGATGGAGCCTTTTGCCGAAGGCTGGATCGACGAGAACGGCGAATATCTTGGCCGGCCCGTCGATGTCGCCCAATTGCGCGACGGCTCGCTTTTGGTGTCCGACGATCTTGCCGGTGCCATCTACCGGATAAGCTACGGCGAATGAAGATCACCCATCTTCTGACCCTCGGCGCGCTGCTTTGCGCCGGGGGTGCCTTGGCAAACGGTGATGTGGTTGGCGATCCGGCGCAGGGCAAGCTGCTTGCCGGTCAATGCCGCACCTGCCACGGCATCGACGGCTTTGCCAAAATTCCCATCGCACCCCATATTGGCGGTGAACCCGCCAGCTATCTTGCCGCCCAGCTTACCGCCTTTCGCGATGGCCAGCGCATGCATGAAATGATGACGGTCGTCGCAAAATCGCTTAGCGACGCGCAGATCAATGATCTTGCGGCCTGGTACAGCGCCCAAGAGGTAACCGCGACGCTGTCTGCCGACCCCGCCAACGCGCCCGAGGCCTGCACCGGATGTCACGGCGCCGACGGCATCGGCTTGGCTCCGGATGTGCCCAATCTTGCCGCTGAATCCAATATTTACATCGACACCCAACTCAAGGCCTTCCGCTCGGGCAAACGTATGCATGCCGTCATGTCGATGATCGCCTCCGATCTGAGCGATGATGATATCCGCGCGGCTGCGGATTGGTACGGCGCAATCGGGCTGACCATCGCGCCATAATGGGGCCAAGCGCCCATTTCAACCTTGCAAAGCAATCCCACCCCGCGTAAATACCGCCTCGGCCTTAGGAGTTTAGCTCAGTTGGTAGAGCATCGGTCTCCAAAACCGAGGGTCGTGGGTTCGAGTCCCCCAACTCCTGCCAATTTCTCCAATTTTATTGGGTGACGTGGCTTTGCCGGTGGTGATCGGCCTTGCGCAATCAGGCGGTGGCAGCAATCAAGCCCGCCCATGATGCAGCATTATGTGGCTTGGACAGGCATCTGAATCTACGCTACCGATGCGCGATGAAGATGCTTTTGAAACGCGCTCCATTCTCTTACCTCGATGACACATCTGTGCCGGAGTTTTCGGCCCGGACTGTGTTCACCGTGATGGATGCCCGCTGTTCGCTTTGCGCGCGCGGCGCCGCTTGGATTGCGCGCAACGACAAGGCGCATGAATTCACGATTGTTTCATTGCAGTCGGATCTGGGCCGCGCCTTGATGCGGCATTATGGCCTTGATCCCGCCGATCCGACGTCTTGGCTTTTTGTGCAAGATGGGCGCGCCTATTCATCGCTTGATGCCTTCATTCGCGTGGGCCGGCGTCTGGGCGGGGTCTGGAAGGGGCTTGGTGTCTTGCGTATCTTGCCACCTCCGCTGCAAAATGCTTTCTACCGGCTTGTCGCGCGCAATCGCTACAGGGTTTTTGGCACAGCAGACCTGTGTTCACTGCCCGATCCCGAGGTGCAAGAAAGGTTGCTGCGGTGAAAATTCTGATCCTTGGCGGCTACGGGGTTTTTGGCGGCCGACTGGCCTCGTTGTTGTCGGATCTTGCGGGAAGTGAACTTGTCATCTGTGGGCGCAATTTCACCAAAGCGGCGGCGTTTTGTTCGGCCTATCAGGGCCAAGCGCAGGTCAGGCCGCTTAAGCTCGACCGCAATGACATCACCTCGGCGCTTGAGGCCGAGCGCCCCGATCTTGTCGTCGATGCTTCGGGGCCCTTTCAAGATTACGGCGATCACCGCTACCACGTCGTCGAGGCCTGCATCGACTTTGGCATCGATTATCTGGATTTCGCCGATGGCGCCGATTTTGTTTTTGGCGTGTCGCAATTTGATGCAGCAGCCAAGGCGGCAGGCGTTTTTGTGCTCTCCGGTGTCAGCAGTTTTCCGGTCCTCACCGCCGCCGTGCTGCACGAGATGGCCAAGACCATGGATATCACCTCTGTCACGGGCGGCATCGCCCCGTCTCCCTATGCAGGAATAGGGTTGAACGTGATGCGCGCGGTGATCGGCTATGCGGGCGGGCCGGTGAAGTTGCTGCGAAACGGCATACCAACCCAAACGCACTGTCTTACGGAAAGTATGCGGTTTACAATTGCCGTGCCGGGTCGGTTGCCCTTGAAAAACATCCGGTTTTCGTTGGTGGATGTGCCCGATCTTCAGGTCATCCCGCCACAGTATCCGACCCTGCGCGACATCTGGTTGGGGGCTGGCCCCTTGCCGGAAATCCTCCTTCGCATTCTTAACCTTTTTGCCAAGGCTCGCGCCGCGTTCGGGCTGCCGTCACTGCTGCCGCTGGCCGGGCTGTTTTACAAGATCCTGAACCTGATGAAGTTCGGGGAACATCGCGGCGGCATGTTCATACGCGCAAGCGGAATGAGGGACGGCAAGCAAACCGAACAAAGCTGGCATCTTTTGGCGGAAGGGGATGACGGGCCCTACATTCCGTCAATGGCGATCGAGGCGATCATCCGCAAAGCCCAAACCGGCGCGCGCCTGAAGAACGGCGCCCGGCCTGCAACCCGCGCCTTGGATCTGGCCGATTATGAGGCTTTGTTCGCAAAAAAGTCGATCTATTCGGCCATGCGCAGCCCAGAGCCCCAATCCGCCCCGCTGTACCGCAAGGTGCTTGGGGCCGCGTTTGACGCACTTCCCGATCAGGTGAAGGCGCTGCACGACGCCACCCAGACCCGTGAATGGGTAGGTCAGGCCGAAGTGCGGCGTGGAACAGGTTGGATCGCCAGGCAAATTGCCGGGATGATCGGGTTTCCACAAACCGCAGCGCATGTTCCGGTGCGGGTAACCCTGTCGCCCGAAAGCGGCGGCGAAACATGGCTCAGAAATTTCGGCGGCAAGACCTTTTCGTCATTTCAAACATGCGGAACCGGCAAGAACGACGCGTTGCTGACAGAGCGTTTTGGCGCGATCCGCATCGCACTTGCCCTTGTGGTTGAAGGCGAGCGCTTGTTTTTGGTGCCGCGCAGATGGTCTTGCCTTGGCATCCCGCTGCCCGGTTTCTTTTTGCCCTCGGGCCAGAGCTTTGAGACAGAGCGCGGCGGGGATTTTTGTTTTGACGTCGAGATTGCTGTGCCGTTCATCGGGTTGATCGTGGCTTATAGGGGCACACTTAAAGCCGTTCGCGTCTAACCTGGCGGCATCAAACTGCCCGTTCGGAATGCCGTTTTGCCTTGCCCGTCGAATGCACAAAGGCCGTGATGAACACCGCCGTCAGAATCAAAATCACTGTCGGCGCGGGGGCGCTGTCGATGAAGAAGCTGACATAAACCCCCAAGAAGCCTGACAGCATCGTGACGGCAACCGCGACAATCAGCATCCGGTCAAACCGCTTCGTCAGCAGAAACGCGATCGCCCCGGGCGCGATCAAAAGGCCAATCGACAAGATGATCCCCACCGCCGTCAGCGTGGCGACAATCGTCAGCGATATCATCGCCAGCAGCCCGTAATGAAGCGCCCGGACCGGCAATCCGACAGCCTGCGCCTGTATGGGGTCAAAGGCGTGCAACATCAGATCGCGGCGCTTGGCCAGTATGACCAGAACCACCCCCAGCGCAATCAACCCCGCCGTCCACATATCTTGCGCGCCGGCCCCCAGCATATTGCCAAACAAGATATGGTCCAGATGCACATCGGTGCTGATCTTGGTATACATCACGATGCCAATCCCAAACATGCCCGAAAACACGATGCCCATGATCGTGTCTTGCTTCACCCTGCTGTTTTCATTGAGGAACCCTGTTGCCACTGCGCAAAACATGCCAGCACAAAACGCCCCTATGATAAGCGGAATGTTGAAAATATACGCCAACACCACCCCGGGCAACACTGCATGGCTGATGGCATCCCCCATCAACGACCAA
>JBAUHP010000214.1:0-3422 GCA_049680345.1 Albidovulum sp.
CCGCGCCCTGTCGGCCCTGATCCTTGAGGGGGTCAGCGATCTGGGGCTGAAGCTGGCCTCGCCGCGCGATGCGGATCAGCGCGGCGGGTCGGTGATGGTGGTCTTGCCCGAGGCCCTGCCCGCGCAAGAGCTGCTGACGGCCTTTCGCGCCGAGGGCATCCATGCCGATGCCCGCAGCCAGACGCTGCGCCTGTCGCCCGGTAATCTGACCCGGGTCGAGGGGGTTGAGCATATGCTGAAGGTGCTGGCCGACCAAGTTAAGGGGGCAAGGTAGAACGCCGGGTTTCGGGTTCCCTTGGCCGCCCTGCGCCGTTAAGAAATGCTGACCATCATCCAGAAAGCCCGCAATGTCCGAAAGATCCTTCCGTTTCACCCATGCCATCACCCGCCTGCCCGCCGTCACCGCCACAGCGGGCCTGCGCGCCGTTGATACCGGCGCGCCCGACATAGAGCTGATGCTGCGCCACCATGCCGATTATGTCGCGGTGTTGCGCGCCCAAGGCGCGGTGGTGACCGAGCTTGCGGCCCTGCCCGCCTATCCCGATGCGCAATTCGTCGAAGACACGGCACTTTGCTTGCCCGAAGGGGCCGTGGTGATGCGCCCGGGGGCGGCCTCTCGCCTTGGCGAGGCGGGTGAAATGGCGCCGGTTCTGGCGCGGTTTTATGATGAGATCTTGACCATTGACGCCCCCGCCACCATCGAAGGCGGCGATATCTTGGTGACGGAAAGCGAAATTCTGGTCGGTCAATCGGCGCGGACAAATGCCTTGGGTATTGCCGCATTGGCCGGGCTTGTGGCGCGCTGGGGCTATCCGGTGCGCGAGTTGATAACCCCGCCCGGCGTGTTGCACTTCAAGACCGATTGTTCCTTGCTCGACGGTGAGACGATCCTTGCCACCCCGCGCCTTGCGGCGGCCGGGGGTTTTGGCAATTACCGGGTCATCCACACTGCGGACGGCGAAGAGGCTGCGGCGAATTCTATCCGTTTCAATGATGCGGTCATCGTGCCTGCCGGTTTTCCGCGCACCGCCGAGGCTTTGGCGAAGGCGGGTTATAATGTCGTGCAGGTGGGCAATAGCGAATGCGGTAAGCTCGATGGCGGGATGTCGTGCCTTTCCTTGCGCTTCACACCGCCCGCGCGCGGTTGATGGCGGCTTCCACCAAGGCGCAAGCCCGCCTATAGTTCGCGCCAAAGGGGTAAGACATGGCCAAGCCACCGGTGCTGCAAACCAAGAGCAAACCCGAGGCGTTCAACGTCTTTTGCGTGGGCCAGAACGGCAGGCTTGGCTATGAGGCGGTGATTTTTGCCGCAAGCTTTCGCAAGACCAACCCCGATTTTGCCGGGCGTTTGATCATTGCCGAACCCCAGCCCGGCCCGCTTTGGAACAATGATCCGCGCCTGCCCGCGCCGATCCGCGACTTGCTTGAGGGCTTTGGCGCGGAAATCGTGCCCTTCGCCTCGCAGGTCTTTGGGCGCTCATATCCTTATGGCAACAAGATCGAAGCGCTTCTGGCCCTGCCCGAAGACGCGCCTTTTGTGTTTTTTGACACCGATACACTGTTCACCGGCCCCCTTGACCGGGTCGGATTCGATTTTGACCGCCCCGCCGCGTCGATGCGGCGTGACGGTACGTGGCCGCAGATTGCCCTTTACGGGCCGGGCTATGGGGATCTGTGGCAATCGCTTTACGACAAATTCGGGCTGGAGTTCGAAAGCACGCTGGACCTGAGCCAACCCGATGAGCATTGGGAACGCTACCTATACTTCAACGCCGGCTGGTTCTTTCACCGCGATGCGCGCGCCTTTGGCCAGCGGTTTCGCGACTACGCCGTGGCAATACGCGATGATGCCCCCGATACATTGGCAAGCCAGGTGCTTGACCCCTGGCTGGATCAGGTCGCACTGCCGTTGGTCATCCATTCCTTCGGTGGCGGCAGGCCGGGGCCGGAGCTTGGCGGTCTTGATGGCGATGTAAGCTGCCATTACCGCAGCTTGCCGCTGTTTTACGCCCGAGAAAGCGATGCGGCGGTGGCGATGCTGCACGAGGTGATCGCCCCCAATCCGATCAAGAAAGTGCTCAAAGAATACGAGCCGCTGAAAAAGCTGGTCTATCAAGGCAAAGGGCAGCCGATCCGCGCGATGTTTGACCGCGATGATCTGCCAAAGCGCGAACAGATGATCCGCAACCGGATCAAGAAGGAAGGTTTGTGGATGCGCTAAGCGCGCCCTTCGGCAATCAGGGTCGCAACCTCGGCGCCAAGCAGCAGTTCGGACAATTGGCCAAAGTGATGGGCGCGAAGCTGGCCCTGCTGATCAATGATCAGCAGGCTTGGGGTTCCACGCATCTGGTAGGCTTGCATGGTTTGGGGAATGTCGTCTTTGCCCGCCGCATCCACCGCAACCGGAAATGTGACGCGGAATTCATGCAAGAAGGCTGCCAAAGATACCGGCGTCATCGCCGCGTGGTGTTCAAACACACTGTGCAGCCCGATGACGGCCAGCTGATCGCCGGGAAAGCCTTGTTGCAGCTTTTGCGCGAGGGGAATGCCGTGCAAGATGCAGCCCGGACATAACATCTGACACGCCTCTATCACCACGACCTTGCCGCGAAAATCGGCAAGGCTCAGATCGACATCGGTATTGAGCCATTGCGAGACGATAAGGTCGGGGGCTTGCATCACGCGCCCTTCCAATATGCGTTGGCCGCAGCGATTGTCTGAAAATGCGTGGCAACCACGGCCGATGCGGCGATCAGCGCATTGGCGTCATTTTCGTATATCGCCCGAAGCTTCGCCCGGATTTCCGGGTCTGGCTGGGTCATCTTGACCGCGACGCGCGACATCTTGACGGCAAGGTCATAGCCCTGTTGCGGGGTTTGGGTGATCAAGGAGGTAAGCCAAAGATCGGACATATGATTTTCCTTTCGCAAGATGGGGCGCGCCGCGATGCGAGGCTGATGAAGCGGTTACTTGACTGTGCCGGGCAGGCTTAGATCGCCCGAGGCCACGTCAAACACATCGGTAACACATAAAAGCGGCGCGTGGATGTCTGCGTTGACCTGAAGGGCGGCTGTGACGCCGTCATATTTGACCCCCTCCAAGGCCACATCGCCAGAGAGTGCGGCGTTCAGCGTAATCTCGGGCCCGTCAAACAGGGGGGTGAAGCCGGGGCTGTCAAGATAGATCGGGAAACCCGGCCATGTGGCAGGCATTTTCGGGGTTTCCCCCTTTGGGATGTCGCGCACGGCCAAGGCACCGGGGCCGCAGGCCTCGGTCGGGGTCAGCACAACCCAATGGCTGTGCCAGATGATCCCGTCATTGCCGGGATTGCCGTCAAGGTTTTCATCGACAAGCGGCGTGTCGTCAAAGTCAGGATGGCTGGTCGCGGCCATCGCAAGAATACCTGTGCCGCCTTCAAACCC
>JBAUHP010000215.1:0-18755 GCA_049680345.1 Albidovulum sp.
GGGGGGGTGATGGTACCAGCGCCCCGGCTCGAACGGGGGACCCCTAGATCCACAATCTAGTGCTCTAACCAACTGAGCTACGCCGGCACTTGGTGGGGCATTTACCCCCTGTCCCTTATGATTGCAAGGGGATGATTTGGCAATGCGGCGCAAGATCATACCTTGCCAGATCGCACGCCAAGAGGTAGCGAAAGTCAGTCAAACGGGAGCCGCGTCATGGGCATCGACAAACAAAGCGATATCGCCGCCAATATTCAAATCGGTCCAACCAGCCTTGGCATGGTGCGTATCTATATCGAGGCCGAGGGGATAGAGCTGCCGTTGGACTTCGATCCCGAAGAGGCGGAAGAAATCGCCGAAGAATTGCGTGCCGCCGCCGAAGCCGCGCGCGGTGCAAGCAAAGCTAAGGGCAAATCCCGGTAGGATTGATCCCATCCGCCGTCACCCCCGGATCGCGGTATGCCTGAAGCCTGAGCGCCGCGTGGCGTGCGAATTTTTGCGTCAAGACCTTGCGGCGCGCGCCTGCCAATCGCCTCTCGGGGCCCATCCGCAGAATTTCGGCATCATAGCCATCGGCGATGATCAAGCCGGTCTCATCTGGCAAAAGCTCTGTCGGGAAATCGCTGTCGACCGCCCAGAAGAAACGGTCCGCCCATTCCACATAGTTTTGCCATTTGTGGTCCGAGGTGAAATCGGCGCGGCCTGATTTGCACTCGATAATCCAGATCTCGCCCTTGGTGCCGATCGCCATCACATCAACCCGCAACCCCGGCGCGGGGACCAGCTCTTCCACCGAGGCAAAGCCATGGGTCAGCAAATGGCGGCATAGGCCGCGCGCGATGGACTGGCCGGGGGTCAAAAAAGCGGACATCCGCTAAATATGAACACAAGGTGAACATATGTCCAGCCCCGCCCCGCGCTGAAATCCACCCTGCGATCAGCGAACCGGCGCGTCAAATCTGCTCTATTGCCCTTTCGCAGATTGCGGCCTAACAGAAAAAGAGATCAGTCAGGGTTAGGGGTTTGGCGATGCTTATCAAGGATCACATGAGCGCGTCTGGCAACCATCTGTTTCGCTGGCGCAGCTACCTGCCAATGGTATTCTTGCCGTTCATCGCCCTGACCGTGCAGCACGGCGAAGTGATCGAAGCGCAGGTCGGCGACCTTGCCGGCGACATCTACGAAATCACCGCGATCTTGCTGGTCGTGTTGGGTCAGGCCATCCGCATTCTGACCGTGGGATATGTCACCGATGGCACTTCGGGGCGCAATACCACCGGCCAGATTGCCGAATGCCTGAACGTCACCGGGTTTTATTCCGTGGTGCGCAATCCGCTCTATCTTGGCAATTGCCTGATGTATCTTGGCGTGGTTGCCTATTCGCAAAATCTGACACTTACCGTGGTTCTGGCCTTGGTTCTGGCGCTTTACTATGAACGGATCATCAGCGCCGAGGAAAGCTTTCTGGCCAAGAAGTTTGGCGATAGCTATGCGAAATGGGCGGCCAGAACCCCCGCCTTCTTTCCGCGCCTGCGGGCTTTGGCCGCGTGGCAACGCCCTGCCTTGCCGTTTTCGTGGAAAATGGTGATCCGGCGCGAGCATCCGTCAATTTTCGGGGCCATTGTCGCGGTGTTCTTGATTGATCTTGGCTTTCAGAAACTTGGGGTCTTGCCCGAAGATGATCTGGACATCTCGTTGTGGCTTGTCGGCATCGCCGCAATTGCCACCCTCACGGTGAAACTCCTCAAGCGCTACACCCGCGTGCTTGAAATCGCACCGCGTTCGTAACGAAGCCTCTTGCGGCACTGCGGCATCGCGCCTATCTTTGTGGCGGCGGGTCTGCTCTTCATGTGTTTGGCCCTTTTCCAGTGGCCGATAAGCATCTCCGAGGGAGCTGGCTCTGTCAGGGTCCTGGCCCTGATACCTGGCGACCACCTGAAAACATCAGGCTCTCGGGAAATTCACGCCGGCACGGTTGCTGCGGTCCCCGCCACTTTTTACCGCCACTTCTTAACCGCGACAAATGCGAGCAAAAAACCGGCTCAGGCCGCACCCTCCTCATAACCCTTAAGAACAGATGTGAGGTTCGCGCCAAGCGCATCGCACAGATAACCGCCCTCTTGCACAAAAAGACATGGAAGGCCCAGACCGGCAATCGCGGCCCCAATTTTGCCAAAGCCTTGCGTCGTCACGGCAAAGCCCTTGAACGGATCGCCAATAAAGGCATCCAGCCCAAGGGCGACGACCACCACATCGGCGCCAAACGCCTTGACCCGCCGCAGCGCCACATCAAGCGTCGCAAGATAGGCATCATCGCCGGTGCCTCGCGCCAGCGGCAGGTTCAGATTGTACCCAAGCCCTTCACCCGCCCCGCGTTCATGCGCCTGCCCCCAAAAGAACGGATAGAAGCGTTCGGGGTCAGCATGGATCGAAACCGTCAGCACATCGCGGCGATGATAAAAGATGCCTTGGGTGCCGTTGCCATGATGCACATCCACATCCAGAATCGCCGGGCGCAAACCACGGGTGCGCAACCGTTCGGCGGCGATGCCGGAGTTGTTCAAAAAGCAAAAACCCCCGGCCATATCGCCAAAGGCATGATGCCCCGGGGGGCGTGAAAGCGCATAGGCGGCTTTTTCACCGCCCAACAGCAGGTCTGCCCCGTGAATGGCACTTTGCGCAGACCAATATGCGGCCTCCCAAGTGCCAGCGGCGATCGGGCAAGCGGTGTCGGCTTGATGAAACCCCGCCTGACCGACCGCGGATTTGGGATAGCTGTTGGTACGGCAAGCCGGGTGTATATTAGGGATCACCTCGTCGCCCGCACCCTCGATACGTTTCCAGCGCGTGTGAATATTTTGAAGAAAGACAAGGTATTCCGGCGAATGAAGGGCCGCAATCGGCCCCAAACCCGCGTCCAAGGGTGCCTCAATCCGACATCCAGCACCCAGCGCACCGGTCAGCAACCGGTCGATCCGCTCGGCCTGTTCGGGGTTGGGCAAGAACGCACCATTGGCCATGAAGTGGCGCGGTTGATGCTTCCATTGGCGATCGTCGAAAATGGCTTTCATGCGGTCTCTTTCAGGGTTTCTAATGCGGCACCCGCAAGGATCATATTCATCTCGCCCGCCTGCGTCGCAAAGCCCATCCGTTCATAGGCGCTACGGGCCGCCGCATTGTCGTAATAGACGGCAAGCTGGCGTAATGCGGCGTCCAGCAAAGCGATATCGGCATGGGATACCGATGTTGTATCAATGGCTTCCATGGCTCAGATCCCCGTCCGGTCGCCACCCTTGAGGTGCAGCATCTGGCGCGCCTCTGCGGGTGTGGCAATGGTGCGGCCCAGATCCTCCAGGATGCGGCGAATCTTGATGACTTGCTCGGCGTTATCGCGCGCCAACACCCCGCGCGAGATCATCAAGCTATCCTCCAACCCGACGCGGACATGGCCACCCAGGATCGCGGACATCGTGATAAGTGGCATCTGATGCCGGCCCGCCGCCAGCACCGAAAAGCTGTAAGTATCGCCAAAAAGCTTATCCGCGATAAGCTTCATATGGGTCAGGTTTTCCGGGTCTGGCCCCATGCCGCCCAGAACACCAAAGACGAATTGGATGAACAAGGGCCCGCCCACCAGCCCACGGTCCACGAAGTGCTTGAGCATATAAAGGTGGCTCACATCGTAACATTCAAATTCAAACCGCGCGCCGCGCTTGCAGCCCATCTCTTGCAAGATATGGGCCATGTCGCGGGGGGTGTTCTTGAACACCAGATCGTCAGAACCTTCCAAGAAGGGTTTTTCCCAATCATAGGTCCAGTCGGTGATCCGCGCGATGGCCGGATAAAGTGCGAAATTCATTGTGCCCATATTCAGCGAACACATCTCCGGCTCGGCCAGTTTTGGTGCTGCAAGCCGTTGGTCCAGCGTCATCGTCGCACTGCCACCGGTCGAGATGTTCAGCACCGCAGCGCAGCCCTGTTTGATCTGCGGCAAGAAGGCCATGAAATGCGCCGGATCGGCCGAGGGCTGCCCGTTATCCGGGTCGCGCGCATGCAAGTGCAAGATTGCGGCCCCCGCCTCGGCGGCGCCAACCGCGTTTTCGGTAATCTCTTGCGCAGTCACCGGCAGATAGGGCGACATCGACGGCGTATGGATGGATCCGGTGATGGCGCAGGTGATGATGATCTTTGACATGCCTGGCCCCTAGACCGCGCCGGAAAATTGCGGGATTTCAGCCATATAGATGGCCAATGAGCGGTCAAGCCGCTCGGTGATGTCATCCAGTTGTGCTGTGTCCACGATCATCGGCGGGCAAACCAGGAAGTGATCGCCCGAACTGCCACCACGGGTGCGGCGCGAATAGATGATCAGCCCGTTGTCATAGGCAATATCAACCAGCCGCGCATGGGCGTTCAAATCTGCCGGAAGCGGCGCCTTTGTGCGGCGATCGGCCATCAACTCAAAGGCCATCAGCAACCCATGGCCGCGCACATCCCCGATCAGCGGATAGCGCTGCATAAGACCGTTCAGGTTTGCTGCAAGCTTTTCCCCCATCCGCGCGGCATTGCCGATCAGATCATACGCCTTGATTTGCTCTAGCACGGCAGAGCCCGCCGCACAGGCCAGCGGATTGCCCGCATAGGTGAACCCATGGACAAAACCCCCCGCCGCCATCACCGCCTCAACGATATCATCGCGCGCGATCATGGCACCAAGTGGCACGTAGCCCGCGCCAAACCCCTTGGATATCGCAATAAGGTCGGGCACCACATCCCAATGCTCGGCCCCAAAGAACCGGCCCGTGCGCCCGCCGCCCGTCATCACCTCGTCATGGATAAGCAACACGCCGTATTGCGTGCAGATCTCGCGGATACGCCGCATGTAACCCGCCGGGGGCACCAAGGCACCGGTTGAGGCCCCGCCGATGGGTTCAACGATAAAGGCCAGCACCGTATCGGCCCCTTCTTCAAGGATCTTTGCTTCCAGCATATTGGCATAGTGCAATCCCGTCGCCTGATCCCCGGCATCCAGGCCGTCCAGATAGGCGCGCGGCGCCGGTATTTTGGGCATGCGCTGCATCATTGCGTCAAAGGGTGCGGTCATCGGCGCATAACCGGTCACTGCAAGCGCACCCAAGGTACAACCATGATAACTTGGATAGCGCGAGATCACCTTGAAGCGCTGCGACTGGCCTTGGGTCAAGGCATATTGGCGGGCCATTTTCAACGTGCTCTCCACCGCCTCGGACCCGCCCGAGACGAAGAACACCTTGTTCATGCCCGCAGGGGCCAGTGCTGCGGTTTGTGCCGCCAACCTCTCTGACGCTTCGGTCTGGAAATGCAGCCGATAGCCGAAGGTGGATTTGTCCATCTGCGCGCGCATCGCCTCCAGCACGGCCGGGTTGGAATGGCCGATATTGCTGACCATCGCGCCGCTTGTCCCGTCGATATAGCGCTTGCCGTCAGTGTCCCACATGTAGATCCCCTGGGCTCGGTCAAGCATCGGGCGGGGCAACTTGGTCTGATAAAACAGGTTGGACATTCAGGTCACGCTTTCAGCGGCTAAGGTGCTTGCGCAAGAAATTGCGGGTGCGTTCGTGCACGGGGTTTTGGAAAATCACCGATGGCGGGCCTTCCTCGACCACCACGCCTTGATCCATGAACAAGACCCGGTCGCAGACCGAGGCTGCAAAATCCATCTCATGGGTGACGATGATCATGGTCATATGCTCCTCGGCAAGTTGCTTCATCACCAGATTGACCTCTTCGACAAGTTCGGGGTCCAAAGCCGAAGTTGCCTCATCAAACAACATCACCTTTGGCTTCATCGCCAAGGCCCGCGCGATGGCAACGCGCTGCTTTTGCCCGCCCGACAGGCGCGACGGATATTCATCTATCTTTTCGGAAAGCCCGACCTTCGCCAGCTGCTCTTCGGCCAGCTTGTTGGCCTCTGCTTCGGACAGACCTTTCAGCATACGCGGTGCCAGTGTGATATTGCCGCGCACCGTCAGATGCGGGAACAGGTTGAAGTGCTGGAACACCATGCCAATGTCTTGGCGCACCTGATTGACATGGGCCTCGTATTGGCGAAAGGGCAGCTTGCGGTTGATCTGCACATCCTCCAGCCAGACCTCTCCCGAGGTCAGCGGGTCCAATTCGTTTATGGCGCGCAATAGCGTTGACTTGCCCGACCCCGACGGCCCGATTATCGCAACGATCTGGCCCCTTTGGACCGTCAGGTTGATGTCCTTCAGAACCTCCAGCGGGCCATAGCTTTTGGCGGCGTTCTTGATGGTGACAAAGGCCTGGTCAGTCATGAACGTGTTCCTTTCTCAGCGCGACGCGGCAATGCGGCGTTCCAGATGCCGCAAGCCCGCCTCAAGCGCGAGGTTGACGATGTAATAGCAAAACGCGGCGGCAAGGTAGAACTCGAAGGGTCGGTAGGTGCGGCTGATGGCCTGTTGCGCGGCCAGCGTCAGCTCCATCACCCCGATCACCGATACCAGCGCGGAATCCTTCAAAAGCGCGATCATATTGTTGCCCATCGGCGGGATCACCGCACGCACCGCTTGCGGGATCACGATGCGGCGCAGGGTCTGGCCGCGCGACAGACCCAAAGTGCGCGCCCCCTCATATTGCCCCTTATCCACCGCAAGGATCGAGGCCTGTATCAGTTCGGAATTATAGACGGCAAAATGCAGCCCCAATCCGATCACCCCGGCCACGAAGGCAGGCAGGTCGATGCCTACCTGGATCAGGCCAAAATAGATCAAGAAAAGCTGCAACAGCAGCGGCGTGCCCATGAACAGCCAGGCAAATGCGCGCACCGGCAAGCGTATCGCCCAATGGCCGTAAAGGGCGATGATGGCAAAGACGATGCCGCCGAAAAAGCTGAGGACGCCTGCGCAGATGGTAATGGCGATGGTCCAGCCCGCGCCCATCAAAAGCACGCCGAAGTAGCCAGGCACGACTGAGAAATCAAGCCCCATGGCGGCCTCCTGCTGTGCTGATGCGCCCGATCATATGATCCGCGCCCGGCGGTCAAGCCAATTGATGCCTTGCCCCACCACATAGATGATCACCATGTAAAGAACCCCGGCCAGCAAGAACATCTCGAACGGTTTGTAGGTCGAGCCGATAAAGCGCTGCGCGGTATAGGTCAGTTCAATGACCGAGATCGGGGCGACAAGTGCGGTGCCCTTGATCAGCGCATTGATGTTCACGCCCAAGGGGCGGATCATCATCCGCGCGGCTTGCGGCAAGACCACCTTGCGCATCGTTTCCCAACGGCTCATGCCAAGTGTCCGCGCGGCCTCAGACTGGCCCTTGTCGACCGAGATGATGGCCCCGCGGATGGTTTCGGTCATATAGGCACCGATATTGACCCCAAGCGCGATGGTGCCTGCGGCGAATGAATCAAGCTGGATGCCGATCTGCGGGCCGCCGAAATAAAGGATGAATATCTGTATCAGCGCCGGTGTGCCGCGAAACAGGCTGACATAAACCGCCCCGATGCCACGAAAAAGCGCCATCCGCGACATCCGCGCCGCCGCCCCCAAAGCACCGCAAGCAAGCCCCAGAAGGGCCGTGAGCAGTGACAATTCTATCGTCACCAAAGCCGCTTCCAAAAAGAACGGATAAACGCGCAAGATCAGCTCAAAATCCAAATCGGTCGCCTTTCTTGTTCAGTGATGGTCGCGGCGCTTGAGAATCGGCAAGGCGCGGATTTCCCGGATCAGGGCGGTTGTCTCTTCTATCGCGGCGTCCAAGAACCGCTTTCCGGTGTCCGGGTCGGCCACCGTCGGGTCGCCCATTGTGCCGTCGGGCGACACTTCCGACCACCAGCGCATCAGCATCGCACCACCACCCCCACCGGCAAGATCAAGGTTAAAGAACTTGCTGTCGGGGTCATGCAGGTTCTGGGTCGTTGATTTGCCGATATCCACCCGGTCGGGATGCAGATGCATATACATCGCCGCCTCAAATTCCCCCGCATGGGCGATCCCGCCGATCTTCGATTTGCGCACCGCATTGATGCGCTGTGACATCAGGTTCCAGTAAGAGGCAGAGACACAGATGATCCCCGTCTCGATCACGGTCTTGCGGGCCGCCAGATCAAGACAAGGATGGTTCGAGCCGTGCGAATTCAACAGCAAGATGCGGCGAAAGCCGTGATGCGCCAGTGATTTGGTGATATCTGTCACAAAGGCGATCAGGGTTTCGGGCTGTATCCAGATGACACCCGGAAAATCCTTGTGATGCTCGTTGAACCCGTAGGGCACCGGCGGCATGATGAAGACTTCGTCGGGGGCGGCCTGCGCCACACCATTTGCCACGGCCATGCCCAGAACCGTATCGGTATCAAGCGGCATATGCGGGCCATGATCTTCGGTGGCCGAGACGTTCAAGATAACAACCCGATCCTTGTCGGCATCGCGCACGTCTTCCCAGGTCAAATGACCATATTGTGCTGTCATCGAAAATCCACCTGCAAATGATCGGTGCCTGCCGGGGTGCACCCGGCAGGCAGGCGGGGGTTCAGCGGATGTCGCCGCCAACCCATTCTTCGGCAATCTTGACATAGGTGCCGTCGTCCATCATCTCGTCCAGCGCCTTTTGCATGGCGGCCGCCAGATCGGGGTTCCCTTCCCGAATGGCGATGCCCGCGCCGATGGGCTCGGCCGACGGATCCTCGACAATGGCCAAGTCATATTGACCGGCCTTCATCGCCAGGATGACCGGGATGGAATCGTTCACAATGGCGTCGACGCGGCCATTCTCCAACTCAAGCAACAGCTCGGGCAGGCCCTTATAGGTGTTGATGTCATAGCCCTGCTCGCGAGCCCATTCTTCATGGGTTTCGCCCAAAGTGACGCCAACTTTGACATCGTCCAAATCGGCCACGGTAGTGACCTTGGACCCGGCCTTGGTAAAGATCGCCCGCTTGGTGTTGTAATAGGGGCCGACGAAATCAATCACCTTGTCACGTTCCTCGGTGATCGACATCGATCCGACGACCGCGTCATATTTGCTGGCCAGCAAGCCGCCGATGATACCGTCCCACGCGGTTGTGATAATCTCAACCTCCAGCCCCATGCGCTTGGCGATTTCAGTGCCGATGGCGGGGTCAAAGCCAACCACCTCATTTTGTTCATTCACGAAGTTGAAGGGCGGGTACTGTCCGCTCATCGCGATGCGCAGAACGCCGCGCTCTGTGATCCCGGCCAGCTCGTCAGCGGCGGCCGCCAATGGCGCCATGCCAAGCCCCAATAAGGCGACAGATCCGATCAAGAAGCCACGGCGCAGAATGTTGGTGGATTTCATCATTGCTTTTCCCCTGTTTCATTTCACTCGCCCTTTTGCGCACCAAGATGCAGCCCAAGGGCATTATTGATCACAGGTTGCGCCCTTGGGTTACATAGGGCAAATAGATAATACAAATTCCAAAAATAGATGAAATCTATGCTAAAACCCTATGAGCAACGATTCCCCTGGCATCTGGACTGGAATCTTCTGCGCACCTTCATGGTCGTGGTCGAAGCAGGCGGCATCACCCCCGCCGCGCATGTGCTGGGGCTGAAACAGCCCACCGTCAGTGCCGCGCTCAAACGGCTCGAAGACACCATGGGGCGCAAACTGGTGAACCGTTCCCCCAAGCATTTCAGCGTCACCCCCCGGGGCAAGGTTCTCTATACCGAGGCCAGCGCGATTTTTGGCGCTGTCGCACAACTGCCCGATTTGCTGGGCGAATTGGAAGAAGAGGTGACCGGGCAGATCAGCATGGCGGTGGCCAGCCATGTCGTCTCGCCGCATTTCGACGCGGTCTTGGAACGCTTCAACACCCGGCATCCGAAGGTCAGCTATTCGATCTCAACCATGGACAGCGCCGCGGTGGTCGCACATCTGCAACAAAACCGCGTCACCTTCGGGCTGTGCTTGTTTCATCATCAGCCTGAAGGTCTGACGACGCGGATCTTGTACCGTCAGTATTTTGGCCTGTTTTGCGGCCCTTCGCACAGGCTTTATGGCCGTGAAAATATCGACATTGCCGAACTGAGGGATGAAGATGCGGTTTCCTTCTGGACCGACGAACTTGATGGCCCGCTTTCTGGCGTGGCCCATTTGCGCAAACGCCTGCTGATGCGGCCCGAACCGAAAGGCCTGTCATCCAACCTGCCCGAGGTGCGCCGCATGATCGTCGCCAATATCGGTATCGGGGCCCTTCCGGTGCATGTTGCCCGCAAGGATGTGCAATCAGGATTGCTGTGGCAGGTGCCGCCCTATAGATCCCTTCCCGCCGTGGATATTCACATGCTAACCAACGCCCGGCGCAGCATGAATCGCGCCGAAAAAGCGCTGCTGGAGATGTTGAACGCCGAACTGGACGCGGTCCCCATGGCAGAGCGGACTTACGGCGCTTAAGGCCGGTACCGCAAAACCCGATAGCTGTACGGGCGACGCCGCCGCTGCTTGCTGCAAGACATCTTTGGCGTAAGGCGGTATGGTTTGTTATGATGGTTGCGAAACTTGCGATAAGGCCACAACCCACCCATGCCTTATGAATGGCACCACGAAGACCCCGGCACATCCCGTCTGGCGCTTTGGCCCCACCGCCCCTTGCAAGCGCGCGGCTTTGCAAGCTTCGTCGCCATTACCGCAATGCTTATGGCCCTGCCGTTGCTGGCCACCTTGGGGACGTCGATTTTATGGGTGCTTTTGGCCTTCATCGCGGCCACTTTGGCAGCCGTCTGGTATGCTTTACGCCGAAATATCCGCGATCGGCAACTGCTTGAAGAACTGACCTTGACCCATGATCTGGCCCATCTCAGCCACCACTGCGCCAACGGGAAAACCCTTGATTGGCAAGCAAATCCCTATTGGGTCACGGTAACCCTGCACCCCACCGGCGGCCCGGTTCCGCACTACCTGACACTTAAGGGCGAGACCCCGCGCGAGGTAGAGCTTGGCCGCTTTCTGACCGAGGCCGAACGCCAGCGTTTGGCCCCCGAATTGCGCCAAGCCCTACACCGCCTGCGCTGATCTAACCTGGCGGGTCGGCCGGACCCGCTTCGGCCCCAAAACCCTCAGGCCGAAAGACGCGCCTTGATCAATGCGCCCACGGCACCGAAATTCATCTGGCCGGTGTAGTTTTCCTTCAGCACCGCCATCACCTTGCCCATGTCGCGCAAAGATGTGGCCCCTGCCCCGGCGATTGCCGCGTCAATCGCTTCGGCCACCTCGGCCTCAGACAGCGCTTTGGGCAAGAATTCCTCAATCACCACGACCTCGGCCAATTCCTGGGCTGCAAGCTCGGGCCGTTCGCCTTGGGTATAGACCTTCGCACTTTCTTGCCGCTGCTTGACCATCTTGCCCAAAAGCCCCAGCACATCCGCGTCGCCCAGCACATCACCGCTTGCGCGCAAGGCAATCTCGCGGTCCTTGATCGCAGCACTGATAAGCCGGATCGTCGACAGACGCGCCGAATCCTTGGCGCGCATCGCCTCTTTCATCGCGTCAAAAATACGTTCGCGCAGTTCCATCGCCCCATCCATCCGTTCAAATTCCGCCTGAGCGCGATCATATCGACAACACACGCCTGACGCAACCGCGCCAACCCCCGCCAAGACATTGAAATCGCAATTGAAAATCAAACCGTCGACGCCCCCTTGACCCCGCCCGCCCCGCCCCGTAGGTTCCGCCGGATTTTGCACATCGGGAGTCGCGCCATGACCAGGGAAACCGCATCCCCTGCCAAGCCAACCGCCTGCCTCGCTCTTGCTGACGGCAGTCTCTTTTACGGCCATGGCTTTGGTGCAACCGGCGAGACGGTCGCCGAACTGGTCTTCAACACCGCCATGACCGGCTATCAAGAGATCATGACCGATCCGTCCTATGCCGGTCAGATCGTCACCTTCACCTTCCCCCATATCGGCAATACCGGCGTCACCCCCGAAGATGATGAAACCGCAGATCCGGTTGCCGCCGGTCTGGTGGTGAAATGGGATCCGACCGACCCGTCGAACTGGCGCGCGGTTGAACCCTTGGTCGGCTGGCTTGCGCGGCGTGGCCGCATCGGCATCGGCGGCATCGACACGCGCCGCCTGACCCGCGCCATCCGCCAGCAAGGCGCACCACACGCAGCCCTTGCCCATGACCCCGACGGCAACTTCGATGTGGCAGGCCTTGTGGCCCGCGCCCGTGCCTGGTCGGGCCTTGTCGGGCTTGATCTGGCCAAGACCGTGACTTGCGCGCAAAGCTACCGCTGGGATGAAATGCGTTGGGCCTGGCCCGAGGGTTATGCGAAAAGTGCAGGCAACGGCCACAAGGTTGTGGCGATCGACTATGGCGCGAAACGCAATATCTTGCGTTGCCTTGCCTCCACCGGCTGTGACGTCACCGTCCTTCCCGCCTCCGCCACCGCAGAAGAGATTCTGGCGCTTAATCCCGATGGCGTTTTCTTGTCGAACGGCCCCGGCGACCCGGCGGCCACGGGCACTTATGCCGTGCCGATGATCCAAGGTGTCTTGAAACGCGACATCCCGATATTCGGCATCTGCCTTGGCCACCAGATGCTGGCGCTGGCGCTTGGTGCCAAGACCGTCAAGATGAACCACGGCCATCACGGCGCCAACCATCCGGTCAAGGATCTTGAGACCGGCAAGGTCGAGATTACGTCAATGAATCACGGTTTCGCGGTTGACAGCCAAAGCCTGCCCAAAGGCATAATTGAAACCCATGTCAGCCTTTTTGACGGCTCCAACTGCGGCATCCGCATGGCCGACCGCCCGGTATTCTCGGTTCAATACCACCCCGAGGCCAGCCCCGGCCCGCAAGACAGTTTCTATCTTTTTGAGCGTTTTGCCGAAGCCATGCGCGCGCGCCAGCCCGCCAAAGCCACAAATTGAATTAAATCCGGTGAATCCGGCACATTTTTAACGCGCCGTTAACCATGTGCGCTGAAATCTGGGGGTGCATAACCGTCAGAGAGAAAAATGGTCGCCGCCACGCATCTGCGTCTTGTCAGCAAAGGTTTCGTCCCAACGTCGGGGCTACCGGCAAGTGTCTTGCGCGCCCCCGCCCCTCGCCACCGCCCGGCGCGCAAACCCTTGGGCCAGATCCTTGTCGATATGAAGGCCGTGGCGCCCGAGAATATGCAAAAGGCGCTGGCCTTGCGGCAACGCCAGGACGTGCGCCTTGGCGATATTCTTTTGACCCATCATTGGGTGTCGGAAGCCGATCTGATGGCGGCATTGGCCAACCAATGGGGGGCACGGATTGTCGATCTTGTCGCCGACCCGCCCGATGCGCGCCTGCTTGATCAGTTCGGGGCCGAGTTTTGTTTGAACGAAGGCGTCATGCCTTGGCGACGTATGGGCGCGGCCATCGTGATTGCTACATCGCGGCCCGAAGATTTTGCCCGCCTGCGCGCCTCCCTTCCCCCAAGCACCGGCCCGGTGCTGATGGCGCTGGCTCCGGAACGCGATGTCCATGCCAGCCTGTTGCAGGCCCGCCAAACCTCGCTTGTGCGTCAGGCCGAAAACCGGGTTGCCGAACATGAAAGCTGCCGCAGCCTTGACGGGCCGCGCATCGCAAAAGCGGTCCGCCTGCCTTTGGCGGCCTTCGGCCTTCTGGCCGTTCTGGCCCCTTCAATCGCTTTCGCCGTGCTCTTTGGCTGGGCGTTCTTGTCGCTGGTGTTGTGCACCGGCCTCAAGGCGCTGGCCTTCGCCAACACGCTGCGCAACCACTTTGGCCGTCACGACACGCCGCCCCCCACCACAATCGCCCGGCTGCCGATCGTATCGGTCATGGTGCCGCTTTTTCACGAAGATGATATTGCCCCGCGTTTGATCGCCCGTCTGGGCCGGCTTGATTACCCCAAAGAACTCTTGGACATCCTGCTGGTGGTCGAGGACGACGACGAGCGGACCAGCCAAGCACTGGCCAGGCACAAATTGCCGCGCTGGATGCGGGTCGTCACCGTGCCTGCGGGGCCGATCCGGACCAAGCCGCGCGCCTTGAATTATGCGCTGGATTTTTGTCGCGGCTCGATCATCGGGGTCTATGACGCCGAAGATGCGCCCGACCCGGATCAACTCAACACCGTTGTACGCCGTTTCCACGATCGCGGCCCGCAAGTTGCCTGCCTGCAAGGTATTCTTGACTTTTATAACCCGCGCTACAACTGGTTGTCGCGCTGCTTTACCATCGAATATGCCGCTTGGTTTCGGGTAATGCTGCCCGGTATTGCCCGGCTTGGCTTTGTCGTGCCGCTTGGCGGCACCACCTTGTTTTTCCGCCGCAAAGTCCTTGAGGAACTCGGCGGGTGGGATGCCCATAACGTCACCGAAGACGCCGATCTTGGCCTGCGCCTGGCGCGCCACGGCTACCGGACCGAGCTTATCGACACGGTGACCGAAGAAGAACCCAATGCCCGCACGCTGCCTTGGATCAAGCAGCGCTCGCGTTGGATCAAGGGCTATGCCATGACTTGGGCTGTGCATATGCGCGATCCTGTCAGGCTTTGGCGCGATCTTGGCACCAAGCGTTTCATCGGCGTGCAGATCTTGTTCTTATGCTCCATGTCGCAATATGCGCTGGCGCCGGTCCTTTGGTCATTCTGGGCGATTGCACTCGGGCTTGGGCATCCTTTGCAAACCATGCTGGGCGGCCCGGTGTTCTTGGCCCTTGCCGCGATTTTCATCTTGTCAGAACTGCTGAATATCGCGGTTGGCATGTGGGCGGTGCGCGGGCCAAAGCACCTGCATCTCATGGCTTGGGTTCCCAGCCTGCACATCTACTTTCCGCTTGGCGCCCTGGCCTCTTACAAAGCTCTTTGGGAAACCGCGACCCGCCCGTTCTTTTGGGACAAGACCAGCCACGGCGTGCTTGATGGCCAGATGACCGAAGGCGGCACTTCGGGCACGATGGCACAATTGCCGCTGGTTCTTGAAAACCCGATATTCGCAGATGCGCCGCAAGCCTCAACACTGCGGCCGGTCGCCACCTTCAAACCGCTGCGCTGGTCACAGCCCGCACCCGAACTCATCATAGCGAACCTGCACCAAGCACCCGAAAGCGGGCACCACCTAAACCCGGCCTTCCTCGCGCCCTGCGGAATCGAGTTTCAGCCGTGTTTCGAAGGCTTTTGAGATATGCGCGCGCAAGGCAGTCTGCGCCGCCGCACCGTCGCCCGCCTCAATCGCGCTGACGATCGCGTCATGCTCGGCCAATGCAGTCACGCTGCGGCCTTCTGCGGCAAGCGAGGTTGTCGCCAACAACGCCATTGACCGATGCACCAGATCAAGCTGCTGCACCAGATAGCGGTTATGCGAGGCCAGATGGATCAGCTTGTGAAACCGCCGGTTGGCGCGCGACATGGCGGTCGGATTGTCCAGATGGGCGCGGTCCTCATCAATCATATCGCGCAACACTTTGATCTCTTCGGGGCTGGCATGTTTGGCTGCAAGCCGCGCTGCCAGACCTTCCAGTTCCGCGCGCACCACGTAAAGCTCGGCCAATTGGTTATGGTCCAGCGAGGCCACGATAAGCGAACGCCCGTCACGGGCCAGCATGGATTGCGTCTCAAGCCGCTGCAACGCCTCGCGGACCGGGGTGCGCGATACGCCAAAACGCTCGGCAAGCTCTGATTCCACCAACCGGTCACCGGGGCGGTAAACCCCGCCGTCGATGGCCTCCAGGATCAATGTATAGGCGTCTTTTTGCATCAAGCCCTCCCCGGCCCGGCATCGTCTATCTAACTCGCGACCCTACGGGGCCTTGCCCCGCGAAGGCAAGCACCAAGGCCCCGCATCGCGCCACTCTGCCGCAACCCCTGGCGAACTTCGGTGAAACCACACCCATTTTCACGCAATTCAACCCGAAAACCGGTCCCCACTTTTCGGATTGCGCGGCTTTTCCATTTTCGCGCAATTTAACCCGAAAACCGGTTCCCACTTTGCGGATTGCGCTCTAGATTGCCGCCATGCCCAAAGAACACTTCTCCCATATTCGCGACTGGGTCTTTGACCTCGACAATACGCTATACCCCCCGTCCGCGCGGCTGTTTGACCAGATAGAGGTCAAGATGACTGATTTCGTCATGCGCTCCTTGGGTGTGGCCCAGCCCGAGGCCGACCATCTGCGCGACCATTACTGGCGCTCTTACGGCACCACGCTGGCCGGGCTCATGCAAGAACACGGGGTCGATCCCGCCCCCTATCTGGTCGAGGTGCATGACATCTCGCTCCAGCATCTTACCCCCGATCCCGCCCTGAATGCCGCGATCCGCGCCCTTCCCGGCCGCCGGATTGTCTATACCAACGGCTCGGCCCCCTACGCCCGCCGGGTGATTGCCGCCCGCGGGCTGGCCGGCGCCTTTGATGCGGTTTACGGCGTGGAGGATGCAGGCTTTCGCCCCAAACCCGACCGCGCGGCCTTCGAGGCGATCTTTGCCCAAGACGGCATCCACCCCAAGCGCGCCGCGATGTTCGAAGACGACAGCCGCAATCTTGCCGCCCCGCATGCGATGGGCATGCGCACCGTACATGTCGCCCCGGCCCCGGAACCTGCGTCCTTCATCCATCACCACACCGATGACCTTGCGGCGTTTCTGACCTCGGTCACAAGATGAATAACAATATGCAAGCACCTGAAAAAACAGATGTCTTGATCTCTGGCGGCGGTGTTGCCGGGCTGATGGCGGCAGCGGCATTCGGCGCGCAAGGATTTCGTACCATCTGCATCGACCCCGCCCCTCCGGTGACCGAGGCCGGGGCCCTTGGCGCCGACCTGCGCTCCACCGCCTTTCTTCAGCCCGCCCGCGAGGTGTTGGAAGATGCAGGCCTTTGGGCCCGGCTTGCCCCCCATGCGGCAGCCTTGCAGATCATGCGCATCGTCGATGCCGGCGGCGCGACACCTGAACCGCGCATCATCAAAGACTTCGACGCGGCCGAGATTTCGGACCAGCCCTTTGGTTGGAACTTTCCCAATTGGCTTTTGCGCCGCGAACTGATCGCCCGCCTTGCCGATCTTCCCAATGTCAGCTTCCGCCCCGGCGTGGCCACCGCTTCGGTCCTGACCCGCAGTGCCGAGGCCTGCGTTACCCTCACCGATGGCGCCCGCATCACAGCCCGCCTGCTGATTGCCGCCGATGGCCGCGCAAGCCCGGTCCGCGAAGCTTTGGGCATCAAGGTGCAAACCAGCCGTTACGGCCAAAAGGCGCTGGCCTTCGCCGTGACCCACACCCCGCCCCATGACAACATCTCGACCGAGGTGCACCGCACCGGCGGGCCCTTCACGCTGGTGCCGCTGCCTGACCGCGACGGCCAGCCGTCGTCGGCGGTGGTCTGGATGGATAAGGGCGCAGAAATTGCCCGCCTTGCAGCTTTGCCCGTACCCGCATTTGAAGCAGAAATTCTGGCGCGTTCGGCTGGCGTTTTGGGGCCGCTTTCGCTTGTCACCGGCCGCTCTGTCTGGCCGATCATCAGCCAGCTTGCCGAAAGATTCGAAGGCGAACGCACCGCCCTTCTGGCCGAGGCCGCACATGTGGTGCCGCCCATCGGCGCGCAGGGGCTGAATATGTCACTGGCCGATCTGGCCTGTTTGCTTGACCTAGCTCAGGCCAGACCGGACCAGTTGGGGGATCGCAAAATGCTGAAAACTTACCATCAGCGCCGCTGGCCCGAGGTCAAAGCGCGTGTGACCGGCATTGATCTTTTGAACCGCAGCGCAATGCTTGGCGCCCCGGCTTTGCGCGACCTGCGCGCCGGTGCTTTAAGCGCCCTTTATGCGCTGGACCCTTTGCGCAAGGTATTGATGAAAACCGGCTTGGGGATGCGTTAAAAGTAAGATGGGCACCGCCCACCTTACCAAATCTTGCCCGAAAGCTCAGGCCAGGGCCGCGTCCAGCGCCTTTTCCACCCGCGTGATTGTACCTTCGACATCGTAAAGCTTATCAAGACCGAACAGGCCGATGCGGAAGCTGCGGTAGCCGTCGCCCTCACCCACCTGCAAGGGCACGCCTGCGGCGATCTGCACACCATGGGCTGCAAATTTCTTGCCGTTTTGAATGTCGGGATCCTTGGTGAAACTTACCACCACACCCGGCGCGCCAAAACCTTCGGCCGCGACCGACAAAATCCCACGTCCGGCCAATGCCGCCCGCACGCCATTGCCCAGCGCCCATTGCGCTGCGCGCAGACGCTCGAACCCGTATTCCTTGGTCTCAACCATCGTGTCGCGAAAGGCGCGCAAAGCATCGGTCGGCATCGTGGCATGATAGGCATGTCCGCCGCCTTCATAAGCCGCCATCATCGCCCGCCATTTCTTCAGATCCAGCGCAAAGCTGTTGGAGGTGCTGGCCTCCAGCCGCTTTTCGGCCTCAGCCGACATCATCACCAGACCGGCCGAAGGCGAGGCAGACCAACCCTTTTGCGGGGCCGAGATCAGGACATCCACCCCAACCGCCTTCATATCGACCCAGGCACAACCCGAAGCGATGCAATCGAGAACGAACAAGGCCCCCACCTCATGCGCAGCGCCAGCCAGCGCCTTGAGGTAGTCGTCGGGCAAGATCATCCCGCTTGCGGTCTCGACATGCGGGGCAAAGACCACATCGGGGCGATTGTCGCGAATGGCCGCCACCACCTCGTCAATCGGCGCAGGCGCGAAGGGCGATTGTGCGTCATTCCCGGCCTGCCGCGCCATAGCAACATGGGTTTCACCGGCAAAACCGCCCATCTCGAATATCTGTGTCC
>JBAUHP010000216.1:0-14582 GCA_049680345.1 Albidovulum sp.
ATGCGCTATCTGAGGCCAGAGACAGAGACTGAGGCCGTCGCCTCGCTCCTGAACGAAGCTGGGGTGACCCGCGTGCTTTTGGGTGGCACCGATGTTTTGGTGCAACTCAAAACCGGATTGGTTGAGCCCGACTTGATCGTAGACGTCAAGCGGATCAAGGGGATGCGCGACATCACCGTAGAGGCGGGCGGGTACCGGATTGGGGCCGCCGTATCGGGTGCAGAACTTGGGGATCATGCCGCTTTTGTCGAAACATGGCCCGGTGTCGCCGAGGGCGCGCAGCTGATCGGATCGACTCAGGTGCAGGGCCGCGCGACGATGGTGGGCAATTTGTGCAACGGATCACCCGCAGCAGATTCGGTGCCAGCCCTTGTGGCAGCCGGTGCAATTGCACGGATCATCGGGCCGAACGGGGTGCGGGAATGCCCGGTTTTCGAAATCCCAACGGGCCCCGGACGCACCAGCCTTGCCAAGGGCGAAGTGATCACCTCGCTTTTCTTGCCCGCGCGCGCAGGCCGATCCAGCGACGCTTATCTGCGTTTCATTCCGCGCACCGAGATGGATATTGCCGTGGCCGCCGCCGCCGTGAACCTGACACTTGATGCGGCCGGTACGGTGACGGCAGCGCAGGTCGCGCTTGGCGCTGTCGCCCCGACCGTGCGGCTGGTTCCAGACGCCGCGGCCGCGATTATCGGCACCAAACTTGACGCGGGCGCGCTGGACGCACTTGCAACGGCCGCCTCGGCGGCATGCAGCCCGATTGATGACAAACGCGGAACCATAGAGTTTCGCACCAAAGTGGCTGGTGTGCTTGCCAAGCGCGCCGCCGTGATTGCCTATAAGCGCGCTGAGGGTCAAAAATGAAAACGGTTCAGGTATCTTGTTCGATCAACGGCGATGCGGTGGAATATCTGTGCGCGCCGGACGAAACCCTACTCGATGTGCTGCGCAACCGTGTCAGCCTGACCGGCGCCAAGGAAGGCTGTGGCACCGGCGACTGCGGCGCGTGCAGTGTAACCTTGAACGGGCGGCTGGTCTGTTCGTGCCTTGTGCTGGGTGCCGAGGCTGAGGGCGGTGAGATTACCACCATCGAAGGTATGGCCAACGGTGATGCTTTGCACCCCTTACAGCAAAGCTTCATTGATCACGCAGCCCTGCAATGCGGCATCTGCACGCCCGGGCTGCTGGTCGCCGCCAAGGCTTTGCTGGAACGCAACCCCGATCCGACCGACACAGAGGTACGCTACTGGCTGGCGGGAAACCTTTGTCGCTGTACTGGCTATGACAAGATTATCCGGGCCGTTCAAGACGCCGCGGCAAAGATGAGGGCTGCATAACATGGCTTTAGATTCCGCACAAAAACGCACTTTCAAGCAGGTTGGCACCCGTCCGCCACGCCCTGATGGGATTGATAAAGTCACCGGGCGCGCACTTTACGGTGCCGATGTTTCGGCCCCCGGCATGCTCACCGCTGTGATGCTGCGCAGCCCGCATCCTCATGCCAAGATCTTGTCGATCGACACCTCCGCCGCCGAGGCTTTGCCCGGCGTCAAGGCGGTGGTCACCGCGCGCGATTTCGCGGTTCTGGAAGATGACTTTTTCCGCGATGTTCAAGAGAATTGTATGGCCCGCGACAAGGTGCTTTACGATGGGCACACCCTCGCCGCCGTCGCGGCGATCTCCCCTGCGGTTGCCAAGGCCGCCCTCAAGCTGATCAAGGTCGAATATCAGACCCTTCCGCATGTCACTGATCTTGACCTGGCGGTGAAAATCGACGCGCCGGTTGTGCAAGCCGGGCGCAGCCTTGAAAACGTGCCTGCGGGCATGTCGCAAAACGTCACCAGCCACTCGGAATTCGGGCATGGCGATCTGGAAGCGGGCTTTGCCAAGGCCGATCTGATCGTCGAGCGCAGCTTTACCACGGCGGCGACCCACCAAGGCTATATCGAACCGCATGCCTGCCTTGCCTCGATGACGGCAGACGGTAAGGCCGATCTGTGGTGCTGCACGCAAGGTCAGTACAACGTGCGCACCTTGTGTTCCGAGATCTTGGGGATAGAGGCCAGCCAGCTGCGCGTAACCGCGTCAGAAATCGGCGGCGGCTTTGGTGGCAAGACCACGGTTTTCATCGAGCCTATCGCGCTTGCCCTGTCGCGCAAAACCGGCAGGCCGGTGAAAATCACCATGACCCGCGATGAGGTTTTCAAGGCCACCGGCCCCACCGTTACCTCCTCTATCGACGTCAAGATCGGCATGACCAAGGATGGCCGCATCACCGCCGCCGAGGCGGAGTTGCGCTATTCCGGCGGGGCCTTCCCTTGCGAAACCATTGATATGGGCGCGCAGGCCGCCTTTGCCGCCTATGATCTTGCAGCGGTCCGTACCGTGGGCTGGAACATCTTGACCAACCGCCCGAAAGAGGCCGCCTATCGGGCACCGGGTGCGCCGCAGGCGATTTATGCGGTCGAAAGCGTGGTGGATGAGCTTTGCCAAAAGCTGAAGCTTGATCCCTTGGATACACGCCTGAAAAACGCAGCGCGCGAAGGCACCAAATCATCCTACGGGCCAACATTTGAAGCCATCGGTCTGGTGGCAACGCTAGAGGCAGCCAAGGCCCATCCGCATTATTCTGCCCCCTTGGCAGAGGGTCAGGGGCGCGGCCTTTCGGCGGGCTTTTGGTTCAACTTCGGCGGCAATACCTGCGTGTCTTTGAACGTCAACACCGACGGCACAGTGGGTATCACCGAGGGCAACCCCGATATCGGCGGATCGCGCGCCTCCATCAGCCTGATGGCGGCGGAAGAGCTGGGCATCCCTTACGAAAAGGTACGCACCATCATCGCGGACACCAGCGCGCTTGGCCATAATGACGTGACCGATGGCAGCCGCGTGACCTTTGCAGTTGGCCTTGCCACGATCAAGGCCGCACAAGATGCGATCAAGAAGATGTGCAGCCGTGCTGCCAAGATCTGGGAGATCGACGAAGAAGCGGTTGATTGGGTCGATGGTGCCGCCGTGCCCGCGGGGCCCAACGCTGGTAAATTCCCGCCCATGACGCTGGCCGAAATTGCGGCCGTATCCTTTGAAACCGGTGGTCCGATTGCCGGGCATTATGAATTTAATGCCGATGGGGCCGGGGTCAGCTTTGGCGTGCATCTGTGCGATGTTGAGGTTGACCGCGAAACCGGTGCGACCACGGTTCTGCGCTACACCGTGTTCCAAGATGCGGGCAAGGCCGTGCACCCCGATTATGTCGAGGGTCAGATGCAAGGTGGTGCCGTACAGGGCATTGGCTGGGCGCTGAACGAGGAATATGTCTACGGTGCCGATGGGCGGCTGCAAAATGCGGGCTTCCTTGACTACCGGATGCCCATCGCATCGGACCTGCCCTATATTGAAACCGTGGTGTTGGAAATTCCCAACCCCGGCCATCCTTACGGCGTGCGCGGCGTGGGTGAAACGCCTATCGTGCCCCCCTTGGCCGCCGTTTCAAACGCTGTGTCGCACGCGATCGGCAAGCGGATGACTTCATTGCCGGTTTCACCGCCAAAGGTCCTCAAAGCGCTGTCCGAAAACGGCTGACGCATGGTTACAGTGACCATATGGGGCACGTTGCGCGCATACACCGACGGCAAGGCCGAGGTAGAGGTGGATGCGCGCAATTTCAAACAGTTGCTGGATAAATTATCGCAAGACTACCCCGGGCTGAAGCCACAGATCAAACGCGGCGTATCGCTTGCACTTGACGGGCGCATCTACCGCGAAGCCTGGTTCACAGAGATCAAACCCGATAGCGAAGTCGTGTTGATGCCCTATATGCAGGGCGGCTAGCGCCGTTGCCCAATCAAAAAGTCTGGCGCAGTTCCCGCCCATAGTTGAAGAGCCGCAGATTCAACGGATCGGCAGCGCCGTCGCCCGATTGCAGGGCGAAAACAAAGGCGTGTGTCAGGTAAAAGCAAGTGGCCTGAACATCGCCCGCCGCCTCGGCCTGATCGGCGGCTTCGGTATAAAGTTGCACCAGTGCTGCGCTATCATCTTGTTCATGCGCCGCGATCAGTAGGCGGTCTAGGGTGGCACGGTCCAACGTCATCCTTTGCCACCCTTGGCCCATTGGGTCGTCAGGAAGCGCATTCCGTGCGACCTCTTTGGATCTGACCCGCAACCCAGTGGTGGAAATTATGCGTCGGCCCATCCATCGCGGGCGAGAATTTTCCACCATCGAAAAACTCGCCCTTGCGCCCCTTCTGCATGCCTTCGACCACGAAGATATCTTCCTCGAACACGGTTTTCCAAAGCTTCGCATTCTTGGTGCGCATATCGTCGAACTCGGGCGTCTCTGTCGGGGCAACGGGATAGTAAAGTTCGACATGCTCAACCGTTTGATCAACATCGACCGCTTCCAAGATCAGCGCAAATGTATGGTCGCGCTGAACCCCGAGCAACACGTTCGGGTAAACTGCCACATATTCGGCGCCCGTATCCCATTTGTCAGACAGGCCCGCAAAATCGGCGAATTTCTTATTCTCGTCGCTTATCATCTGCCGATAAACCAGCGTTCCTTGCCCGGAGTACTTATCCACCGCTTCGATATGATAATGGTCTTCCAGCCGCGAATAGCTGTTCAGGCCGGGATGCACCCATGGCAAGTGATAGCTTTCGCAGTAATTCTCAACCGCCAGTTTCCAATTAGTATTGACCGACAGCTTGAAAGAAGAGTCCGCCCCGCCCGAGAACAACGGCTGGTCAAACTCGGCCCAGCGCGCCAACAGATCGCCATGCGCAACCTCAAATTCGGGCGCGTCACCACTGATATTGACGAAGATCACATCAAACCAAACGAAAGTGCGAATACGAAACAGACCCAGTTCGTCACGCTTGATATCGGGGTGAAGGTTCTGGCCCGGGCCGCCAACATGCGGGGTCGAGCGTAAGTCACCCTTCAGGCTGTAGCACCAGCTGTGATAGGGGCAGCGAATCGCACCGCGTATCTTCGTCGCCTCTGACACCAAGATCATGCCGCGGTGGCGGCAGGTGTTTTGGAACACACCGACAGAGCCGTCATGATCGCGCACAATAAGCAGCGGCATGCCCAAAAACTCTACCGGCTTGGCATCGCCCGCTTCCGGCACATCCTTGCCAAAACCGATACCAGCCCAGTTCTTGAAGAACACCGACCGCTTTTCTTCGTCGAAAACATCCTTGCTGGTATAATGCTCATTGGGCAGGCCACGGGCAAGATTGACCGAGGTCATGACAGCACTCAGCGATGGCTCTTGTTTCATTGGCACCCTCAAACGGACTATTGGCTTGGCCATAGTCTTTGTCAGATCCGTGCGCCCGCGCAATATCAGAAATCTTCGTGCCGAGGTGAGCCTGTTTCAACCGAAAATGCTTTAGCGGTTTTCGATCAGCCAGGATTTGAGCAAGCTGACCGCCGGGTTATCATCACTCGCCCGGCTTTCCAGGATGTAAAACAAATCCGGTGCCCGCATCGTCTTGTCGCCCAAGCTGACCAGGGCGCCGCTTTTCAAAAGCGGAGTGACAAGCTTTTTCCAGCCAAGCACCACACCAGCCCCGTCTTGCGCCGCTTGCAGTGCCACCATGTAGTTGTTGACGTTAAGCCCCTTGGCAATCGGCCCGGAGTAGCCCAGTTCGGTGAACCATTGCTGCCAGCCGGTCCAGGAATTTTCACCCGGATCAAGATGGATCAACCTTTGGGCGGCCAGGTCTTCAAGGCTCAGCTTGCCAAGCGTGGCCGCCATTGAAGGCGCGCAGACGGGCAGAAGAACATCCTCAAAAAGTTCGGTTTGATCGAAACTTGGCAGATCGCCTTTTCCGTAAAAAATACACAGATCCGCACTGCTGTAATCAGGATAGGCTTGGTCCGACACGATCTGGTTGACGACAATGGTCGGATGATCGCGCCAGAACCGCGAGATGCGCGGTGTCAGCCAAAGTGACGCCATGGCAATATTGGAAAATATCGTCACCGAGCGGTCATCGCTGGCGCGTTTGATATGTTCAAGCGTGCGTGAGGTTTCCAAAAACGCGGTGCGCAGCGTGACGTAAAGTTCGGAGCCTTTGGCATTCAGCGCAACACCGCGGTGCAAACGGTCAAACAGCGGGGCGCCAATTTCGGTTTCCAGCGCCTTGATCTGGTGGCTGACAGCGCCCGACGTCACGTTCAGCTCTTGCGCTGCGACCTTAAAGCTCAGGTTGCGTGCCGCCGCCTCGAATGACGCCAACATCGTAAGCGGTGGCAGATTGTAGTAGCGGCGCGCCATAAACAGACTCTCGCATCAGATGGTCCCATGTTTGTATGGGATCTTTCTGAAGCTTGGGCCAGACAATTCTGGCGATGGGGTGGGTTGGGCCTAGCGCGCGCCAATGCCTGTGCTAGGCGCGCAGCTTTTCCCCCTTGGGGTCAAAGGGCGGTGCGCCCAGAACCACGCCGCGATGCGGGCGGCCCAATATCATCACCTCAACCGCATCATCGGGCTTGACCCCGCGCAGATAGCACAGCGCAAGAGACTTGCCGACAGAATAGCCGTAAGCCCCCGAGGTCACCCGCCCCAAAGGTGCGCCACCCGGCGCAAACACCGGCTCGCCACCCGTGGCATCGGCATTGGTGACGTCCAGCACCTCAACGATCTGCAGGGTTTCGCGGGCAGGCTTGGCCATCAGCGCCGCATAGGCGGGTTTGTTCAAGAAATCCTTGTCCATCTTGATCAAGGCGTGCAGCCCGGTTTCCTGGGGCCAGTATTCAGGCGAATATTCGCGGCTCCATGATCCATAGCCCTTCTCGACCCGCAAGCTCATCAATGCGCGTGATCCGACCGGGCCGGCGCCAAAGTCTTTTCCCGCCGCCAGAAGCGCTTGGTAAAGGGCAAGCTGGTCTTTGCTGTCGCAATGCAGCTCCCACCCCAGATCGCCGGTGAAGGATACGCGGATGGCGATAACCTCCACCCCCGCGATCTGAATGCGCTGGGAACGCATGAAGGGGAAATCCGGCGTGGCAAGCGAGGCATTGGTCAGACGCTGCAAAAGCTCGCGGCTCTTGGGGCCCGCGACGTTAAAGCCGCACACTGCCCCGGTCAGGCTTTCAAACGTCGTCCCCTTGGGCAAAGGCACTGCTTTGAAGAACCGCTGGTGATAGCGTTCCGCCATACCCGAACCGACGACCAAGAATTCATCCCCGGCCAGCCGGGTCACGGTAAAATCACCCGCAATCCCGCCGCGCACGCCAATCAGCGGCGTCAGGCACGAACGGCCCACAAGTTTCGGCATCCGGTTGGCGAAAAGCGCGTTCAGCCAATCCTCGGCCCCTGCCCCCTTCACCGAGTATTTGGCGAAGTTGGATATGTCGATAATCCCGGCATGATCGCGCAGCATCTTGCATTCGCGGCCCACGGGTTCGAACCAGTTCTGGCGGGTAAAGCCGTTGGTATCTTCTGCCCCTGGCGCGTCCGCGAACCACAAGGGATGTTCCCAGCCAAAGTTCAGGCCAAAGACCGCGCCCATATCCTTTTGCAACCCATAGGCCGGGCGGGTACGGGCCGGGCGACCCGCCGCGCGTTCTTCGTTCGGAAAGTGGATCTTGAAGCGGTTGGCATATTGGTCACGCACCCGCGCCTTGGTAAATGCCTTGTCGGCCCAATCGCCGAAGCGCGCAACATCCCAGGCGAACATGTCAAATTCGCTTTCACCCTCGACTATCCATTGCGCCGCCATAAGCCCCATGCCGCCCGATTGGCTGAAGCCGGGGATGATACCGTTGCAACAAAAGTAATTAGACAGCTCCGGCACCGGACCAAACAAGACATTGCTATCCGGCGACCAGATCATCGGGCCGTTGATCACCCGTTTGATCCCGGCCTCGCCCACCGCCGGAACCCGGTCAATCGCGCGCATCATATTGGGTTCAATGCGTTCCAGATCATCGGCGAATAATTCATGGCCAAAGCCTTGCGGCGTGCCGTCTTCGGCCCAAAAGCGCATGTCTTTTTCGTAAGCGCCAACCAGCAAGCCCTTGCCTTCCTGACGCAAATAATATTCGCCGTCACGGTCCGCGACCGAGGGCAGGCGCTTCTCCATCGCGGCGATGTCAGCGATGGTTTCCGTCACGAAATACTGATGCTCGGTCGGCATCAGCGGCAGCTCGACCCCGGCAAGGGCGGCCACTTCGCGGCCCCAAAGGCCTGCCGCATTGATAACCCATTTGGTGGCAATATCACCCTTGGGCGTGCGCACGATCCAGCTGCCATCGGGTTGCTGTTCGGTGGCAGTAACCGGGGTGAAGCGATGGATTTCCGCCCCCCGCTGACGTGCCCCCACGGCATAGGCATTGGTGACCCCGGACGGGTCAACATTGCCGCCCGCAGGTTCATACATGATACAGCGGATCCCATCGAAATTGACCAAGGGATGCAGGCGTTCGGCCTCTTCTCGGCTGACCTCATAGAAATTCAGCCCGTAATACTTCGCCTTTGCGGCTTGCAATCGCAGCTGGTGTTCACGCTCTTCTGTCTGGGCAAGGTAAAGTGAACCGGGTTGGTAAACCCCGCAGCTTTGGCCGGTTTCGGCCTCCAGCGCATTATAAAGATCCATCGTATAGTTCTGGATCCGGGTGATGTTGTTGTTGTCGTGCAGCCCGTGGATATTGGCCGCAGCATGCCACGTTGACCCCGATGTCAGCTCATCGCGCTCAAGCAAGACCACATCCGACCAGCCAAGCTTGGCAAGGTGATAAAGTATCGAGCAGCCAATGACACCGCCTCCGATAACAACGGCCTGTGCTTCGGATTTCATGTTCTGTCTCGTTTGTTGACCCCAAGGTTGGCACAAGATGCACAGGCAATGTGCCTGCGATCAACGTCAATTATTTTCATCGCGGGTCAAGGCAAACTAACGTCAAAATCCGTTCAGCCGACGGGACGAATTCCAAACCTTTAGGCATCCGCTGCATCAAAGATCAGCTGCGTCTCGGATGTAACGAAGGCCTGACCGGCGATCGTTGCGATGATCTTGCCATCGGTGCCGGGCTGATAGCTGAGCCGGTAGGAGCTGTCGATGATAGTTTCTTGCCCCCAGTCTTTGCCCGGTGCCAGCGCAACGAAGTCGGGGCTGCGGTCAGCTTTGCACGGCGTCATCAGCGCGGGGATCATCCTGAAAAAATCTGGAGGTTCACAAATTTTCCTTCGTAACAAGAAGCTGTTGGCAACAAATCCCGCCCCCAAACGAAGGCCGATGCGCCATGATCGTCAGCACTTTGCGTTGGATATAATATTCAATACAAAAATATCTTCCCCAAGCGCGCTATTCTCGATTACACCGATATGATCAAAGGATATTTGAATGAAGTTGCAATCAGTAGATATTTCGAAAACTGCCTCTGCCTCGGAAATTGTATTCGAGGCGCTGCGCAAGGCGATAATCGAAGGAGAGCTGGCCGAAGGCGAACCCCTGCGCCAAGATGAGATCGCCCGCTTGTTCAACACCAGCCGCATCCCGGTGCGCGAGGCCATTTCGCGACTGGAAGAACAAGGCCTGGTCAGGGCTCAGCGTTACAAAGGTGCGGTTGTAGCTAGCCTATCTGCCGATGAAGCCGCCGAAATATTCGACTTCCGCGCTATGTTAGAGCCGGTGATCATTGCGCGTGCCGTCCCCAAAATGTCGGCGGCCCTTCTGTCCGAAGCCCGTACTTATTGTGAGGCTTTTGCAAAAGCACCTGAACCGATGCAATGGGGAGAGTTGAACCGGAAGTTTCACGCAGCGCTCTATAGCGCCTGCGCGCTTAACTACCATTTGGAAGTCGCTAATAATGCCATGGACCGGATCGACCGCTATCTGCGCGCCCAACTGGTGCTTAGCAACGGCATGCCGCGCGCCATCAGCGAACATCAGGGCATTCTGGAGGCTTGCGAAAGCGGCAATGCCGCGCTGGCCAGCAAGCTGACGGAAGAGCACATCAGGGGCGCAAGAGATGCTCTCATTCCCTTCTTGATCAACCGCTAGATGCAAAACGGCGCACCGATCAGGCGCGCCGTTCAATATTCCTTACTTTCAAGAAGGAAGAGCGGTCAGCTTGCCCGACGAAGGGCTTGGGCCATGCAATGAATGCCCCCGCCGGTTTTTGAGATTTCGGCAGTATCAACCGCCGCCACTTCAAAACCGCGCGCCTTTAGCTGAGCAATCAGGGATTTGGTGGAAGCCGGCACAATCACCCGGTCGTTGCCAAGCGCCATCAAGTTGCAGCCTAGTGCCATCGTGTCTTGGAACGGCACATCAAGGATCTCATGCCCCTTGGCGTTAAGCCAATCCACAATCGCAGGGTCCGTGCAGGCCAGACAAACAGCGGTCAGCTTTTCTGCGATCGGCACAACCATCAGATCGATATGCACATAATATTCGTCGATGAAGGCGATGCGGGTTTCCCAGCCTTCCTTCTCGAACCAGCCCGCAACCTGACGCGCGCCTTCTTCTTGGGTCCGTGCCCCGCCGCAACCGATCAGCACGCAGCCTTCTTCAATCACATTGAAATCGCCGCCTTCAAAGGTGCCTGCGGTGACCATGTCGTAAATCGGGATGCCCAACTGTTCATAAGCGCGGATCGCAGCATAGTTTTCGCCACGCCGCCACCAATTGGCCATGGCGGTAATGACCGCACCGTAAGGCGTCATAACGCTGCTGTCGCGCGAATAGACCTGCATGGTCAGTTCCGGTTCAGCCGGAAGCATGTGGATCTTGACCCCAAAATGCTCATAAGCCGAAACCAGTTCGGCATGCTGGGCCTGAGCCACCTGAATGTTACACGGCGCCTCACGCAGGTGTTTGCGTGACAGGCTTGATGTGGCCCGGTGAAACAAATAGGCGGGCGAGCCCAAAAGCACATCCGTCAGCGGATCGGTTTCATTGCGCATGCCCCAGTGGGCCATGGGTGCCGTACCACCCCCATCAACCCGGCGCTTAAGCGTGAAAGGCTCCGACGCGGTTCCGACCTTTTGCAACATGTGACACCCCATTTGGCTTTGGTTTCGATATCAGACTGGCGCGCTTCTTAGGCCGCTTGGCCAATCTGCCCTCTTTGCCAGATTAAATGTGGGCAAGTCGCCGCACAGGTCAATTGAAAGAAATTCGCGTTCTCGGGGAAATCCATTCACCATTACCTTGCAAGAAAGCCGCTAGGCTATACGCGGCCCTAAGGAAAGAAGTGCGATCAGCCGCATAACCGGGCGTGCAAGATAGCTCTGTCAAGAACCAAGGGTTCGGCCCGTTGGCACCGGAAACAAAGCGCGAGGAATCGCAACATTGCGCAAATATCGCCAATATTCCTCTTTTGCGCCCCATTGTTGCCGGTTTCTCCGACGATCAACCGCAAGAGGCATTGGTGATCAATCAAATTGACATCAGTTGAATACATGGCCGCATGGGTGGCAAACGAAGACGGGATGGGAGCTTTCCGATGGCGATCAAAGAACTTGCACAGGCGGCTGGTCAAGAAGACCAGGTGGACGAGTTGCAGCCAGGAACAACCCTTCTGCATGGCCAGTACACGATCACCCGTTTTTTGAACAATGGTGGCTTTGGTATTACCTATCTGGCCAAAGACAGCCTTGATCGCGAAGTGGTCATCAAGGAATGTTTTGCCGATGCCTTTTGCCGCAGAACCAAGACGATTGTCAGCGCACGTTCGCGTGCACACCAAGGTGAGCTGAAATCAATCATCAAACATTTCATCCAAGAGGCCCGCAGCCTCTCAAAGCTTGTGCACCCCAACATTGTCGGCGTGCATCAGGTCTTTGAAGACAACGACACCGCTTATATGGCAATCGACTATGTCGACGGCAAAGACCTTTTGGATCTTCTGGAAGATCCATCGGTCACTTTCACGCCGACACAGATTGTCGACATCACCCGCAAGATGCTTGCGGCCGTTGGTTTTGTGCATGACCACGGGCTTTTGCACCGCGATATCTCGCCCGACAATATCTTGGTTAACCAGGCTGGCGAACCGATCTTGATCGACTTTGGCGCCGCGCGTGAACATATCAGCGCGTCTGATCGTAAGCATACCGCCCTTCGGGTGGTCAAAGACGGCTACTCGCCGCAAGAGTTCTACATCGCGGGCAGTGAACAGGGTCCATGGAGCGATCTTTATGCGCTCGCCGCCTCGCTTTATCACCTGATCAAGGGCGAGGCTCCGATCAATGGCCAGCAGCGGCTTGCCGCACTTGCCGAACAGCGCGGTGATCCCTACCAGCCGCTGACCGGCAATTTTAAAGGCTATCCCGCAGGCTTCCTTGAAGCCATCGACAAGGCGATGATCACACAGCCGACCTTGCGGTTGCAATCGGCCGCCGCATGGATCGAAATGCTGGATAACAAAGGCGCTACGGAGACAGACAAATCGAAGGGCGCAAAGAAAATTGATGGCAACCCGGATGCGGCCATTGCCAAGCTTTTGACCGATACCGCCAAGATCGATGCCGACACTACCGATGCCGCCAAGGATGAGGCCTCGAAGCCTTTCGCACCTTTGTCTGAAGAAGAGCAACGGCGCGAATTCGAGCAAGAACCAAGGGGCCGCGGCTTGTTGATGGCGGGCTCCGGTCTGGCACTTGTCGCCGTTCTCGGGCTTGTCGGTTACAGCTTTATGGGCGCCGACGAAACCGCCACAACCTCCGAGACAACGCCGCAGGTAGCCGCGCTTGCCGGTGCCGACGAAACAAGCGCCAGCGGGGCAGCCGCCGAACCGGCCGCCGCTTTGGCCGCAGAAGAACAAGCCACGCGCGTTGCCGCTGAAGAAGAAGCCGCCGCACTTGCCGCTGAAGAAGAAGCCGCGCGCGTTGCCGCTGAAGAACAAGCCGCCGCACTTGCCGCTGAAGAAGAAGCCGCACGCGTTGCCGCTGAAGAAGAGGCCGCGCGCATCGCCGCTGAAGAAGAAGCCGCGCGCATCGCCGCCGAAGAAGAAGCCGCGCGCATCGCCGCTGAAGAAGAAGCTGCACGTGTTGCCGCTGAGGCCGCCCAAGGCCCGATCCTTGAACAGCAAGTCAGCTTCGCACTTTGGGATGTGGCAATGCCCTTCGAATTCTCGCAAGGCACCCAACGCAATGCAGAAGTTGCGCTGATCACCGACGTATCAAAGGATGCAGATCTTGCGACAGTTGGCAGCTGGCTGAAAGAAGGCACCGAAATTTACACCGTCAACGAAACGCCGCTGAGCAAAAATCAGCCGCTTGAAATGCAGATCCTGAACGCGATGGTTGTCGATCCCGACGGCTACACGCGGGTTGGCATTCGCTACAAAGATGCCGCATCCGGCCGCTTTGACCGGGCCTTGTTGGCTGTGCCGGTTGTGCGCAAGCTTGGGCTTGCTGACGGCACCTTGCTTGAAGTGCAGATGATCGACGGCAACTGGGCCACGACCGTAACCGAAGTTCCCGCTGACACAAATAGCGGCCTGAAGGTTGGCGACATTTTGGAAAGCGAAACCACAACCGCCCAGACCGTCAACACACCTGACGCAATCGAATTGGTGATGTCCGACCTGGTGCGCCAAACAGCTGAAGTCGCAGCCTTCCAAATCATGCGCGACGGTACGCAAGTAACACTCGATGTGCCACTAGCAAGGTAAAAAACTCAGGACAAACACTGCACTCGGCCCGGCATGACGTCGGGCATCAAAGAAGTTCCGAACATTTTTTAACGCCTGCAACGCCACGAAAGGACATGACGCAATGAATATTCAAGCCAGATTTTTGTCCGGCCTGATACGCATCAGCCAAGTTTTGGCATCAGGCAACCACCAAGCTCAAAAACAGAAATCTAACCGCCACCCTCAAAACCCATCGCAGACGTGAACCTACTGAACATCCCCGGCACGTCGACGGTTTCGACTTAAAGCCACATCCGGCAAAAAGGACCACCCGAATGAAGAAGACCATGACATTTTTGGGCGTATCAGCCTTGGCACTCATGATTGGCGGCGGTGCCGCGATGGCGCAAGATGCCTGCGGAGACTACGTCGTGAAGTCCGGTGACAGCTTGCGCAAGATTGCGAAGGAAGCTTATGGAAACGAGCGTTTTCAAAGCATCTACAATGCCAATCGTTCCGTCATTGGCCGCAACCCCAACGTGATTGAAATTGGCATGCTGCTGCGTCTTCCTTGCGTTGATGGCACCACGACCGAGGCGGCGGCGCCCGTGACGAGCGCCGAAGAAAACGCACCAATCGTGTTGATCACAGGCAACGATTTTCCACCATTCACCGACGAACAACTGCCCGATCGTGGCATGTTCACGCGGTTGGTAGAAGTTTCCTCCATGCGCTCTGAAACCGAAGTGCCGGTTGAGGTGAAATTCGTCAACGACTGGGACGCACATCTTGAGACGCTCTTGCCGGCTATGGCCTTTGACGGATCATTCCCCTGGTCGAAGCCCGATTGTGAGCGCCCTGAGATCTTGTCGAAAGGCGATCAAAATCGCTGCGACAACTACAATTTCTCTGATCCGTTTTATGAGATTGTCGATGGCCTCTTCGCCCGCAATGGCAGTGGTTACGAAACTGCCACCGGATATGAAGA
>JBAUHP010000217.1:0-6948 GCA_049680345.1 Albidovulum sp.
CTCCATCCGCACCAATAAGCCGGATTTCATTGGAACGGATTCTATCATTGATCCGTGGCCCAGTATCGCGCTGCGGCGGGGCGTTATGCGGTCTGCGGGCTATGGTGGCGTTCCTTCTGTGGTTGCCGGGTTACTTGCGCGCTAAAATAGACGCGCGCGGCGGGCACTTCAACCCGCATTCGGCGGCATGGACGAATAGCATTTCTGTTTGCAATTATGGCAGTTTCTGCCATATCGGGCCGCGCAAAGCGCCGGAAACCGGAAACGAGGCCGGGCGCGCTCATTCGGGAAGGATGCAGGAATGAATAAAAATGTAATTATAGCGCTTATCATAGCCGCTCTCGCTGGCGGTGGTTATTGGTATTACAGCAATCAGCAACAGATGGCTGAAGCTGCCGCAATGGCCCAAAAAGCCGCCGAAGAAGAAGCTGCGGCCAAGGCCGCCGAAGCCGCCGCTCTGGCTGAAGCCGAGGCCAAAGCGGCCGAGGAAGCGGCGACCAAGGCTGCTGAAGAAGCCGCAGCCCAAGCCGCGGCAGAGGCCGAAGCCGCTGCCCAAGCTGCAGAACAAGCTGCGGAAGAAGCAGCAGCCCAGGCCGCAGCAGAGGCCGAAGCCGCCGCCCAAGCTGCGCAAGAAGCAGTTACCAAGGCCGCTGAAGAAGCCGAGGCGGCTGCAGCAGCCGCAGCCCAGGCCGCAACCGAAGCCGCGAACACGGCAGCAGAAGCGGCCAGTTCAGCTGTTGACGCCGCAGCGGATCTTTTTGACCCAGCCTCCTTCGACGCCGACAAGCTTTCGGCCGCAATTGACGCCTCGGGTGTCGATGACACGATCAAGGCCACGCTTAAGTCTGCGGTTGATGCCGCCAAGTCAAACCCGGCGCTTGTGCAAACGGTCATGGATCAGGTTAAGGCCGCTTTGGGCAACTAACCAACTGTCCACAGCTTGGACCTAAAGCAAAAGCAAAAAAGCCGCGCCGGATATTCCGGCGCGGCTTTTTTTTGATAATCGGGGCACTTACGAACCGGGTGCGGAGAAACGTCAGATTCCGTCGCCGACAAAGGCCTTTTCAACAACATATTCTTGCGGTTCCGAATTGGCGCCTTCGCGCAGGCCATAGCCTTCGAGAACCGCTTTGACATCAACGTTGAATGCAAGTGATCCGCAAACCATCGCGCGGTCGGTTGCAGGATCCATCGGCGGCAGGTCGAGGTCGGCAAAGACCTTGCCTGAGGTCAGGTTATCGGTAATCCGGCCCATATGGCTGGTTTCTTCGCGCGTGGTGGTGGGGTAGTAAAGCAGCTTGTCCGCCACCATTTCGCCGATCAAAGGATCATCGCGCAACCCTTCGACAAGCGCGCGGCCATAGTCCAGTTCCGCCGCCTCGCGGCAGGTGTGCATCATGACAACCTGATCGTATTTCTCATAGGTCTCAGGGTCCCGCATCAGGCTGGCAAAGGGCGCGATCCCGGTGCCGGTGGCCAAAAACCACACGCGCTTACCGGGCAATAAGGCATCATGCACCAGCGTGCCCACAGGCTTGGGCCGCAAAATAATCTCATCCCCGGTTTTGATATGCTGAAGGCGCGACGTCAGCGGGCCGTCCGGGACCTTGATCGAATAGAACTCCAACTCCTCATCCCAATTGGGAGATGCGATGGAATAGGCGCGCAGCAAGGGTTTGCCATTGTCGCCCATAAGGCCAATCATCACAAACTCGCCCGAGCGAAAGCGCAGCGATTGCGGACGGGTCACGCGGAATGAAAACAACCGGTCTGTCCAATGCTGTACGGACGTGACCGTTTGCGCATCCGGCAGGGTTTTTATCTTGGGGGCGGTAGAGATGTCGTTCACTTGGAACCTCGAATATTTTGTTTGTATAAAAACAAATTTAGGGCCGTTGGCCCCGGTTTTACAGTGTAATGGCGGTGAGTCAAATAAATTTCAACCGCGCATACGGCTTTGGTAATCATGCGCTTGCCAATCAGCGCGGGCCAGCCACTGCGCGGCAGGCTGGCGCTTGGCCAATTCGTCGCTGATTTCGACTTCGTCAAAACCTGCGCGGCGTGCCATTGCATATTGGTCAGCTATGACATGCCCCTTGGCGCGCAGGCGTCCGGTAAAACCCCGGTCGCGCAAGTGGCGGGCCAGGGTAAAGCCGCGCCCGTCGGAAAAGCTGGGAAAGGCTATGGTGACGCAGCCTGCGCTGGTCACATCGGGCAAATCGGCGGGGGCTGTGTCGGATGCGACCTCTACCGCGCTGTTGCCTTGATAATCGTCGGCGTGAAAGCCATCGTCGCGCACTATCACACTCATTTTAACTGCTCCTTGGCCATGTCTTCAGTTGGCGTTTCGCGCATCGCTTTGCCATCCACGAAATGTATGCCGCATTCTTGTTTTTCAGTGCTGCGCCAACGGCCTGCACGGGGATCTTCACCTTCTGCAACCACGCTTGTGCAGGGCATGCAGCCGATAGACGGATAGCCCCTTGCCACCAAAGGATGGCGCGGTAGGCGGTTGTTGGCGATGTAATCTTCAATGTCATCGCGGCCCCAATGGGCAAGTGGATTGACCTTGATGCGCTTGTCATGCTCATTCTCGAAGAACTCAAGTGCCGCGCGGTTGCCCAACTGGAAGCGCTTTCGCCCGGTGATCCAGCCGTCAAAGCTCAACAGCGCACGTTCAAGCGGTGCGACCTTGCGCAAAGCGCAGCACGCGTCGGCATCGAACTGATGCAATGTGCCACCCGGATCGTCGTGATCGGTATGGCGCCGGTCGGCGCGGATGGTTCGGACGTCGGTCAGGTTCAATTTTCCGGCCAATTCGCGCTGATAATCCAGTGTTTCGGCAAAAAGCATCTGGGTGTCGATGAACAAGACCGGCGTGCCGGGCGCAATCACCGATACCAGATGCAAAAGCACGACCGATTCCGCCCCAAAGGAAGACACAAGCGCAAGACTGCCCACCTCGGGGTCGCGAAGCGCATGTTCCAGCACGGCAGTTGCCGAATGATGGTGGTAGCGCTCATTCAGATCGCGGACGCGTGCGTCAAGGGAGGGGCGCGGGATATCAAGCGGCATTGCGCGCGGCCTCTGCAGGGTAAAGAGCCGCCTTGAAGGGGGCGGCCCCCAAACGCCGGAATGCATCGATGAACGTCTCGGACGCATTTTCGCGCAAGCCCAAATAGGCGCGCAACAACCGCTCAATGGCCGGCACGATTTCGTCATAGGCAAAGCCGGGGCCCGCGCGTTCGCCAACGACCATGTTTTCGGTGTGATCGCCGCCCAGAGTGATCTGGTAGTTTTCGACGCCCGCGCGGTCCAGACCCAGAATGCCGATGTGGCCAACATGGTGGTGGCCACAAGCGTTGATGCAGCCCGAGATTTTGATCTTGAGCTGACCGATTTCATCCTCAAGGCCGATGGCTTGGAAATGCGTGGCCAGTTCTTGAGCGACGGGGATGGAGCGCGCGGTTGCCAATGCACAGTAATCCATGCCGGGGCAAGCGATGATGTCGGATGCGAGGCCGATATTGGCCGTGGCCAGAGCCTCGGTTTTCAAAGCGGCGTGCAGGGCGGCCAGGTCGGACTGATGAACATGCGGCAAGATGACGTTTTGTTCGTGGCTGATGCGCAATTCATCGTGCCCGTAAGCCTCGGCAAGGTCGGCCATAAGACGCATCTGCGCAGAGGTTGCATCACCGGGCGTGGCGCCATGGGCCTTGAGTGATATGGAGACGATGGCATAACCGGGTACGCGGTGCGCGGCCAGGTTGGTATCGGTCCAGGATCGGAATACCGGATCGGCCGCACGGGCGGCTTCATAGGTATCTGACGGGGCGTCACGGAAAACCGGCGAAGCGAAGTTTTGTTCGATTTGTGCAATTAATTGCGCGTTCACCCCGGTAAAACCAGCCTTGATGCGTTCGAAATTTGCATCTACGGCATCGCGAAACTTCTCCATCCCGTTTTCAAAAACCGTGATCTTGATCCGCGCTTTGTATTTGTTGTCGCGCCGCCCCATAAGGTTATAGGTTGAAACGATAGCTTCAAGATAGGGCAGTAGATCGGCCTTCTTCAAGAAGGGGCGGATCACTTGGCCCACCATTGGCGTGCGGCCAAGGCCACCGCCGACAATCACCTCATAACCAATCTGGCCAGAGCCGCCGCGCACCAGTCGAAGGCCGATATCATGGGCCTTGATGACCGCGCGGTCGTTGGGGCTGCCGGTGACCGCGACCTTGAATTTGCGGGGCAGGAACTGAAACTCCGGGTGGTCAGTGGACCATTGGCGGATCAACTCTGCCGTCAGGCGCGGGTCTTCAATCTCATCCGCCGCAGCGCCGGCAAAGTGATCGGCGGTTACGTTGCGGATTGTGTTGCCCGAGGTTTGGATGGCATGCAACTGCACCTCGCCCAAGGCGTCCAGGATGTCTGGTACGTCAGGCAGTTTTGGCCAGTTGAACTGGATGTTCTGACGGGTGGTGAAATGGCCATAGCCTTTGTCCCAACGGTCGGCGATCATTGCAAGCTGGCGCATCTGACCGGCAGACAGCGTGCCATAGGGGATGGCCACGCGCAGCATATAGGCGTGAAGTTGCAAATACAGACCGTTCATCAGGCGAAGCGGTTTGAATTCATCCTCGGTCAAAGAGCCGTCTACGCGGCGCTCTACCTGGGCGCGGAACTGGGCATTACGGCTGCGCAGGAACGCTTCGTCGAACTCGGCATATTTATACATTTTCGTTCTCCTGCTTGCCGTGGGCATAGTTGGACGGACCACGCGTGCGGAATGCTTCCCGGAAGTGGACCGGTTCGGGGCCATTTGCCCCCATAACCGCATCTGCAAGATAGGCGCCCACGATGGTGCCGGGCTGACCTTCTGCTTTCAGCAGGCGAATCTGCGCATGGGCCTCGTCTTCGATCAACTCGGCTTCGGCGTGGTTGCGCGACCAGCGGTCATCAGCGGCGAGGTAAACGACATCGCCTTCCAGCAATGCGTTTGCCGTAACAATTTTCGGTGTGAAGGCGCGGCTCATTCTTTTCGATCCCGTTTCGCTGATTCAGTGGTCGGATTGTTGGCTTCAATATAGGAAATTATTCCACCATTGCGCCATATGCCCTTGCCAAAAAGGATTTTCGTTCTGTATTTGTCGCCTGAAGGAACCAGCGTTTCTATATTGGAGGTAAAAGCGAATGGCAGTCCGACTTGATGACATGGATCGGAAAATCCTTGGCGAGCTGCAAGAGGATGCAAGCCAGTCACTGGATGAAATTGCCCGCAAAGTGGGCTCTTCCAAGACGCCGGTCTGGAACCGCATCCGCAAAATGAAGGAGGCTGGCGTGATCGGTCGCCAGACGGTTTTGCTGGATGCCGAGGCGCTGGGGTTGGAGGCATGCTTCTTCGTTCTGATCCGCACTTCCGAACATGAAGCAGGGTGGCAACAGGCGTTCTTGAAGACGCTGCGCGAGCGCCCCGAGGTGTTGGAGGCGCACCGTTTGGCGGGCGATATCGACTACATTTTGAAGGTCAGGGTGAAAAATGCGCGTGCATATGACACGTTCTACCAAGCCCTGATTTCCGAGGTGCGGATTTACAATGTCACTGCGCTATTAAGCATGGAAGAGATCAAATCCACGACGCTCTTGCCGCTTTGAGGCAAGGGCATCCATTGTCTTGAACGCTTCCCCTCAGGCCTGCACGATCAGTTGTTCTAACCCGTGGAAATGGTATTTTTTTGCATAACGCGGCGCGGCCGTGATTTTCAGCGCGGGCAGACGCGCGAAAAGTATCGGCAGGGCTGTTTGCAACTCAAGGCGGGCGAGCGGCGCGCCGACACAAAAATGCAGACCAATCCCGAAGGAAAGATGCGGTTTTGGAAGGCGGGCTGGGTTGAACCGCTGCGGCTTCTCCCAGTTTTGCGGATCGCGGTTGGCGGCGGCCAGCAAGCAGCCGACCTCATCGCCGCGCTTGAAATGATGCCCTGATATCTCGATGTCTTCATAGGCATAGCGGGTGAATAGGTGCAGCGGTGGGTCGAAGCGCAAGAGTTCCTCGACCGTCGCATTGGTCGTATCAGGCGTCAAGAATGGTTCTTGAAGTTTATTCTTAATCAGCGTGTTGACGCCGTTTCCTAATGTATGAACGGTTGCCTCATGCCCTGCATTTAGCAAAAGAATGCAGGTTGATATCAACTCGTCGGTTGAAAGCCTGTCGCCTTCGGATTCGGCGGCGATAAGATGGGTGATAAGATCATCTGCGGGCGCCGTGCGGCGCTCTTCGACATAGCCGCGTAAGAAGGTTGCAAAGGCATCAGCAGCACTGGCGGCCTGATCTTCCATCAATCGCGTGCGACCCGCTTGGTAGATGCCGACCATGGCGTTCGACCAGCGCAAAAGGTCATCCGCGCGGTTCTCGGGCACGCCCAGAAGGCGGGCGATGATGATGACCGGCAGTTTTTGCGCGAAATGGGTCAAAAGGTCGAACGGCCCTGTCGGGAAGGCATCTATAAGTGCGTGACTTAGTTCGGCAATTTCGGGTGCAAGCCCGTTGATACGGCGCGAGGTGAAAGCCCGCAAAACAAGGTTGCGCAGCCTGGTGTGGCGGGGCGGTTCGAGTTCCAGCATCGAATGGGCTTCGACGGCGTAGAAGGGCTTGAGATGGTCAGGGATGGGGCGCTGGTTTTCGGCAGGCACTTCGCGACCAAAACGACGATCGCGCAATATGGCACCGACTGTCGCCGCAGAGGTGGCGCAGATCATGCCGTAGTCTTGCCAGTGAAACAGCGGTCCGGCAGCGCGGGCGCGTTCATAAAAGGGGTAGGGGACTTGAACGAAGCCCGCGTCGGTTGGGGATTGTGACAGGCTTTGCATGGCGCGGCTCCCCCCAGTCTGGTTGCTTAGGCCGCGTCGAGGGCTGCGATGATGGCGCCAAAATCGGCGGCTTTCAGGCTG
>JBAUHP010000218.1:0-26414 GCA_049680345.1 Albidovulum sp.
GCCAAGTGCGGTGAAAAGCTCGGCTCCGGTTCCGGTCATGATGGCTTGTACCCCAAGAGCGCAGATTTCATCATAAAGCGCGGCGCGCCGGGTGGCGTCAAGATGGGCTGCGACTTCGTCCAACAGTAAGATAGGCGTGATGTCCGCCCTTTCGGCAGAAAGGGCACGGGCATTGGCAAGGATAAGCGAAATCAAAAGCGCTTTTTGTTCGCCTGTGGATGCCTGTGCGGCGGGCTGGCCCTTGGCAGCATAGACAGCTGACAGGTCGCTGCGATGTGGGCCGGTCAGGGTGCGCCCTGCGGCCATATCGCGCCCGCGCCCCTCGGCCAAGGCTTGTTCAAGTGCGGCGGCATCAGCGCTTGGCGTAACACCTTCCGGGTCGAACAAGGCCAGATCGGCCACTGGAAATGCGGTTTCCGCGCCGTCCTGAGCGGCTGCAATGCACGCCAGAGCCTTGGAGCGGTTCGCGGCCACCTCGGCGCCAGAGGCGGCCATCTGGCCTTCCAGCGCACGATACCAGCTTGCATCGCGCACCATGTCTTTCAGCAGCCGGTTGCGTTCGCGCATGGCTTTTTCATAGGTCAAAACTGCCTCGGCATGGCCAGGTAGAAACGAAAGCGTCATCCGGTCAAGATAGCGCCGTCGCCCCTCTGCCCCCTCTATCCACAGCCGATCCATTGCCGGGACCAGCCACAACACGCGCGCGATGCGGCCAAGTGCGGATTGGGGGGATTGTTTGCTGTCGATCAATACCACGCGCGACGCTTCGCCTTCGGCAAAGCTTTCTACCTCATGCCCGCAAAGCGTTGCCCTGATTTTCCAGCCCAGCGCCTCTGGCTTGCGGGCCAGTTCGGTGCTGGTTGCCCGGCGCAGCCCTCTGCCCGGGGACAGCAGCGATATTGCCTCAAGTATGTTGGTTTTGCCTGCGCCATTGGCCCCGTATATCGCCACGGGCCGCCCATCAAAGCAAAGCGCAGAGCGCCGGTGTGAGCGGAAATGCGACAAGGTCAGGTTCGTGATGCCGGATCGGGACACGTCCTTGCCTTTCACTATAGGTCAGTGCCTTGCGGCGGCCGGGAGGGCGCTGGGCGGCCTAAACCCGCATCGGCATGACGACATAAACCGCCGATGTGTCATCGCCTTCCCGCATCAAGGTTGGGTCGCCTGATGAATTGAACATGAAAACCGCATTTTCACGATCAACCTGACTGGCGATTTCCAGCAGGTATTTGGCGTTAAAGCCAATCTCCAACCGTTCATCACCATATGCAACGGCCAGTTCTTCTTCGGCGGCACCGGAATCGGGCGCATTGACCGACAAGATCAGCCGGTCTTCATCAAGCTGCAATTTGACAGCACGCGACCGTTCTGACGAAACCGTCGCCACCCGGTCAACCGCCTTGGCAAATTCCGCCGCATCCACTTCAAGCCGCTTGGTGTTTCCGGTTGGAATAACCCGGGTGTAGTCGGGGAACGTCCCGTCGATGACCTTAGAGGTCAGCGTGATCAACGGGGTTGCGAAGCGCACTTTGGTTTCAGAAACCGACACCGCGATCTGCGTGTCGTCATCGTCCAGCAGTTTGCGCAATTCGCCCACGGTCTTGCGCGGCACGATTACGCCGGGCATTCCGGCTGCGCCATCGGGCAGGGGTGCGTCGATCCGCGCTAGGCGGTGGCCATCGGTGGCCACGCAGCGCAACACCGGGCCGTCTTCTCCGGTGGATACGTGCATATAGACGCCGTTCAGGTAATAGCGGGTTTCTTCGGTAGAGATTGCGAATTTTGATTTGTCGAACAGCCGTCGCAATACCCCTGCGGGGGCCGAAAAGTTCGATGTGTATTCCGACGAGGCCATGACCGGGAAATCTTCGCGCGGCAATGTCGCCAGCGAAAAGGTTGACCGACCGGCTTGCACGGTAATCCGGCCCGCAGCGCTATCGTCGATAAGCTGCACCAAAGACCCGTCGGGCAGTTTGCGCACAATCTCATGCAACATCACTGCGGAAACGGTGGTTGACCCGGCCTGTTCAACAACGGCCGCTGCCTTGTCGGTGACCTCGATATCAAGGTCAGTCGCGCGCAGGCTGACGGTATTGCCTTCGGCCTCGATCAGCACATTGGCCAAAATCGGAATGGTGTTGCGCCGCTCGACAACCGACTGCGCCTGAGCGACCGCCTTGAGTAGCGTTGCGCGTTCGATGCTGATCTTCATATCAGTCCCCTGTGATACCGGAGGCTTGCCGGGAGGGGAAATCTACCAACTTTCCGCCAAGGCTCAAGAATTTTTCTGGAATGTCCATTGGAAAGCCGGGATCGTCAAGGGCACCCGTCCGGATGCCCCACCGAATTTTAGGATTCCAGCAATCTGCGCAACAGGTCAATGTCTTCAGCCAGTTGGTGATCAGAGGCTTTCAGCTCTTCCACCTTACGCACACCGTGCATGATCGTTGTGTGATCGCGCCCGCCAAAACGCCGCCCGATTTCTGGCAGCGAGCGTGTCGTCAGCTGTTTGGACAGATACATTGCAACCTGCCTTGGGCGGGCGATGGTGCGTGTCCGCTTGGGGCCGATCATGTCTGACAGACGAATATTGAAATGTTCGCTGACCTTGCGCTGAATTTCCTCAATGGTCAGCTTGCGGTCATTGGTGCGCAAAATATCCGACAGGCAATCTTGCGCCAGATCCAGCGTGATTTCGCGTCCGACCAGAGATGCAAAGGCAAAAAGCCGGGTTAGCGCGCCTTCCAGCACCCGCACATTGGTGGTGATGCGGTGGGCCAAAAACTCCAACACGCCGGCGCCCAGTGTCAGGCCCTTGTATTGATCGCGGTACATTTCGGCCTTTTGTTGCATGATGCCCAGCCGTAGTTCGTAATCGGTCGGATGCAAATCAACGACCAACCCGCATTGGAGACGGCTTTTGATCCGCTCTTCAAGATCCTTGATTTCACCCGGCGCGCGATCGGCCGAAATGACGATACGTTTGTTTTGATCGATCAGCGCGTTGAAGGTGTGGAAGAATTCTTCTTGGGTCGATTCCTTGCCGGCAATGAATTGCACATCATCGACCATCAGCACATCGACCGACCGGAAGAGTTCCTTGAAATCCATGATCTGCTTGTCGCGCAGCGCTTGCACGAAGCGGTACATGAATTGTTCGGCCGAAAGGTAAAGCACACGCAATTCGGGCTGACGGGTCCGCATATCATGCGCGATTGCGTGCATCAGATGGGTCTTGCCAAGGCCGACGCCGCCATAAAGAAACAAGGGATTGAAGGTGACAGGCCCGCCTTCGGAAACACGCCGGGCAGCGGCATGGGCCAGTTCATTGGGCTTGCCCACGACAAAGCTGTCAAAGGTGAAACGAGCATCAAGCGGCGCGCCCAGTATTTCGCCAGCCTCGTCGCAGTCGCTGATCGCGGCTGCGCGCTTGGGTTTGCGGTCTTTGCCGCCGACCACTTGCTTGATGGGAACGGCGCGGAGTTTTGGCACGGTCAGTTCAACCCGCTCAACTTCGGCGCCCACCTTGTTCAGGTGCAGCCTTATTTGTTCCAGATAATTGCGTGACACCCAGTCGCGCATAAAATTGGTGGGCACATCAAAACGGGCCACGCCGTTATCGATGCCAACCAGATCAAGTGGTTCAATCCACGATGAATAAGCATTCTTTCCAACGCTTTTGCGCAATTCGATTTGAGCCTGCCCCCAGGTGCTGTCAGTCATTATTCTTGCCCATGTCTTTCTCTATCCGTCCTAAATGGCCTTCAGGCCACAATCCGGTTTCCCGGGCGGTTCACTCGTGGCCTTCCTGCAAAAAGCACGACGAATCGGGTAAATCACCCAAATACAACGTGGCATCAAGCAGAGGCTTGGGTTCGGGACAGGGCATAAAATACCGCCGAAAATACCGGCGGTGATCTATGCGTACGCAAACGCTCCGCCTAAGCGGCAGCATCAGACATCAGCAACCAAAGACCAAGCAGCATGGCCAATAGACCGAGCTTCAGCAAAGAGCAGCCTTTGCTTTCGCTCGCGGTTACCTCAAGTCCCCCCAAGACGATGTGAATCGCCTCACGAAGCTAGCAAGCCCGATGGAGTTGCCGCAACCGATCTTCTCGCTTGACTCAAAGTTTGTGTGAGAGAATCTCTTGGCCCGTGCAAAATGGGCACAGGGCCGCCTAGCGGTGCCGACAAAACGCAAAAAAGGACGCGCCCGAAGACGCGTCCTTCCTGATTCTGCTTGGCGCTTGGATTAAGCGGCGAGCGCTTTGACGCGTGCCGACAAACGCGACATTTTGCGTGCTACGGTGTTCTTGTGCAAAACACCTTTGGTAACGCCGCGGGCCAGTTCTGGCTGGACTTCGCGCAGTGCTGTCGCTGCAACCGCTTGATTACCAGAGGTAATCGCTTCTTCCACCTTGCGAAGGAAGGTGCGGATCCGCGAGCGGCGCGCCTTGTTGATGTCTTGACGGCGCTCGTTTTGGCGTGCGCGCTTTTTGGACTGGGGCGTATTGGCCATGAGTCGTTTTCCGATTTCGGTTCGAGGAATTCTGAAGCCGCGCTTCTATGACTGCTGCGCGTATAAGTCAACAAGGCCCGGCGCATTTTCCAGCGATTTTTGCTGCGCTGACCTTTCTAGCGGTCTTGAAACTTTGGGGCGCGCTTTTCCATAAAGGCCCGCATCCCCTCTTTTTGGTCATCGGTCGCAAAAAGTGACTGAAAAAGACGGCGTTCAAACAAAAGCCCTTCCGTAAGCGCCACCTCATCAGCGCGGTGAACGGCCTCTTTGGCTGCCATCACCGCCAGCGCCGATTTTTCGGCTATCTTTGTGGCCGCCTTCAGCGCTTCGGGAATCAGTTGATCGGCGGGAACGACGCGGGCGACCAGCCCGGCATGTTCTGCCTCTGCTGCGTCCATCATCCGCCCGGTCAGATGCATGTCCATTGATTTTGCTCGCCCGATCAGCCGGGTGAGGCGCTGGGTGCCGCCGATGCCGGGTATGACGCCCAGATTAACCTCTGGTTGGCCGAATTTGGCGGTATCGGCAGCAATGATGAAGTCACACAGCATTGCCAATTCGCATCCGCCACCTAAGGCGAAGCCTGCAACTGCCGCGATCACCGGTTTGCGGCAGTTTGCGATAATGTCTGATTCCGCAACAAACATGTTCTCGCGGTAGATCTGCGCGAAGTCCTTATCGGCCATTTCCTTGATATCGGCACCCGCCGCAAAGGCCTTGTCGGACCCAGTGATAACAATCGCGCGCACTGCATCATCGGTGGCCATGTCGGCCAAAACCCGCGCCAGTTCGCGCATCAGTTCTGAGTTGAGCGCATTCAGCGCTTCGGGCCGATTGAGCCTGATCAGAGCCACTTTTTTATCAATTTCGATGATCAGGGTCTTGTAAGACATAACGCGCGCCTTTCGGTAATATCTGCCCCAGAGCTATCAGCCGGGCCGCGCGGCGCAAGTCATCTTTGACATTTTGGGCAAAAGAAAGTGGACCTTCCGGATTGCACGATGCGACTGATCTGGCCCTTGCAGCCGTCGGTTGGGCATGGCGTGCCTTCGCGGCCATAAACCCGGAAAGCATGCTGGAAATAACCCAGTTCGCCATCCGCCTGGCGGTAGTCTTTAAGCGATGATCCCCCTGCCGCGATCGCTTCTGACAGCACATCGCGGATAATTGGCACAAGCTTGGCGATTTTGCCGGGCGTCATATCCCCCGCCGCCCGGCGCGGGTCGATCCCCGCGCGGTGCAACGCCTCTGCCACGTAGATATTGCCAAGCCCTGCCACGATTTTTTGATCCAACAGCGCGGACTTCACCGGCATCGCGCGACCTTTCAGGCGGCCGCGCAGATAGCTTTCGCTGAATGCGTTGCCCAAAGGCTCGGGCCCGATGTCGCGCAGTAATTTGTGCGAATCGGCGTCTGCGGTGACCATCAAATCCATCGCCCCAAAACGACGTGCATCGTTGAAGGTCACGCGCGCGCCGCCCTCCATATCAAAAACCACATGGTCGTGTTTGGCAGGCGCGGGGTGATCTTGGTGAAATGCGCCCAAGGTAGCGCCGGAAATCAACATCCGCCCGGACATGCCAAGATGGATCAGAAGGGTTTCGCCGGTAGACAGGTCTGCAAGAATGTATTTCGAACGCCGCCGCAGTGCCAGCACCCGCGCGCCTGTCAGCCGTTCTGCCATCCGTTCGGGGAAAGGAAAGCGAAGATCAGGCCGATTGACCGCAGCTTGTTCGATGACGCGGCCTTCCATCGCCGGCAAAAGCCCGGCGCGGACGGTCTCAACTTCGGGAAGTTCGGGCATTGGGGGGTCGATCCGATCTCATGTCTCAATCAAGACCTTAAGCAATAGCAGCATGGCCACAAGGCATTTTGGGCCCCGACCCGAACCATCTGCGGCAAAGGTCGTGGGCCAACAGCGTATTCTTTTTGCCATTGGGGTGATGAGGGTTTTACTGCTGCCCGGTTCGGTATATTCCGATGACGGTAAAAAAACAGGCGATTATGATGACCGAAGACACACAATCGACCACACATTTCGGTTTTCAGACCGTGCCCGAAGCTGAAAAGGCGGGCATGGTGCACGGCGTTTTTACCCGCGTTGCCAACCGCTATGACGTGATGAATGACCTTATGTCGGTAGGCATCCACCGTATATGGAAAGAAGCGATGATGGATTGGCTGGCGCCGCGCCCGGGGCAAAGGCTTTTGGATGTAGCGGGCGGTACCGGCGACATAGCCTTTCGCTTTTTGGACCGCGCGGGGTCTGGCCATGCGACGGTCTGTGATCTGACGGAATCGATGTTGGTCGAAGGCCGCAAACGTGCAGAGGCGGAAAATCTGGCCAATAACCTTGACTGGATCACCGGGGATGCGATGGCGTTGCCCTTCGCTGCCAACACCTTCGACGTCTATACGATCAGCTTTGGCATCCGGAATGTGACCCGGATCAGCGATGCGCTGACAGAGGCATACCGGGTGCTGAAACCCGGCGGGCGGTTGATGGTGCTTGAATTCAGCCAATTGCCCAACCCCGCGATGCAATGGGCCTATGACCAGTACTCCTTTAACGTCATTCCACTGATGGGTCAGGTCGTTGCGAAGGATCGCGACAGCTATCAATATCTTGTCGAATCTATCCGCAAATTTCCCGATCAAGACAGTTTTGCTGCGATGATCCGGCAGGCGGGCTTTGATCAGGTCAAATTTCGCAACATGTCCATGGGCATTGCCGCCCTGCATTCGGGTTGGAAGATCTAGGTGCGTGGCCCACATAATATCTGGCGGCTGATCCGCACCGGCGCCACGCTTGAACGTGCGGGTGCTATGAACGTGGTGCTTGATGCTTTTGAGGCTGGGCGGATGATGCGGTTTTGCGCGCGCTCCTTCGCCTTTCCTTTCCGCTGGCTTGGGTATCACGGCGACCCAAACCTTCCGCCGGCAATCCGTGCACTCACAGCCCTTGGTCCGTCCTACATCAAGTTCGGGCAAATCCTTTCGACCCGGCCCGATGTGGTGGGCGAGGTTCTCGCGCAAGAGCTGCGGGTCTTGCAAGATCAGCTGCCGCCCTTTGCCACAGATATCGCTAAGGCCGAGGTCGAGAAAGAGCTTGGCATCAGCGTCGATGAGGTGTTTTCAAGCTTTTCCGACCCGATTGCGGCAGCATCCCTTGCGCAGGTGCATAAGGGTGTGTTGCGCGAAACCGGGCAAGAGGTCGCGGTCAAGGTCCTGCGTCCGGGCATTGAAAAGGCCTTTCGGCGCGATATTGATGCCTTTTATTTCGCAGCCCGGCTGATAGAGACCTTGTCGCCGGCCTCTCGGCGCTTGCGCCCTGTAGATGTGATCAGCCATTTTGATGGCGTGGTGCAAGGTGAGCTGGATTTGCGGCTTGAAAGCTCTGCCGCGTCGGAATTTGCTGCCAATACAGCGCGGGATGCGGGGTTTCAGGTGCCTGCCGTACACTGGCAGCTGTCCGCAAGACGGGTGATGACGCTGGATTGGGCCGAAGGGATCAACATTGGCGATAATGCAGCACTGGATGCGGCCGGGCATGACCGCGCGGCGCTTGCGGCACGGGCCTTGCAACTGTTCCTCAGCCACGCATTGCGCGATGGGCTTTTTCACGGCGATATGCATCAAGGTAACCTGAAAGTGGCCGCGAATGGCGATATCATTGCCTATGATTTCGGCATCATGGGCCGGATTGATGCCTATACAAGACGCGTCTACGCCGAGATACTTTTTGGGTTTATTCATAAGGATTATCAGCGGGTTGCCGAAGTTCACTTCGAGGCGGGCTATGTACCTGCCGACCGCGATGTTAATGAATTCGCGCTTGCGTTGCGGGCCGTGGGCGAACCGATGTTCGGCCTTGATGCCAGCCGCATCTCGATGGCGCGTTTGCTGACCTATCTGTTCGAGGTCACCGAACGGTTCGGTATGAAGACCCGGACCGAGCTGATCTTGTTGCAACGGACAATGGTTGTTGTCGAAGGGGTGGCCCGATCACTTTATAGCAAGGTCGATATCTGGGAAGATGCGCGTCCGGTGGTTGAGACATATATCAAGGAAAATGTCGGTCCAAAGGCGGTGCTGCGCGACCTGTTCAAAACTGCACGTGTCTTGGCGCGGTTTGGGCCAAAACTGCCGCAACTGGCCGAAGCCATGCTGATCCGCCAAATGGCAGCCCCACCCGACGATCCGCAACCGGGTGGCTGGTTCCGGATCTGGCCGATCTTGGCGGGTGTCGGGCTTTTGGGTCTGGGCGCCGGTGTCGGGCTTTGGTTTTGACCGTTATGAGGTGGAAGCCTGTCGCAGCGCCTTGATGTCCGACGGTGATACGGTTGCGCCACTTTCCATCACCAGGACCGCGCCATCTGCATCTTGTCTGGTTTCGGTGATCTTGCCATAAACCTCGACCTTGTCATTGGCGATAATCTTGCCCGCCTGATAGCTTTCAAGCTGGAACGAATAGACACCGTGCAAGACGGCATTTCCGGCGTTATCGGTTCCCGTCCAGTTAATCGGATTGTTTGACACGTTGATCTCCTGCCGCGAGACCGCGCGGTTTTGTGCATCAAATGCCACCAAAACCGTCTTGTCGGCGCCATCGGCCGGGGCCGGCTGCAAGGTGATCTTCTGTCCGTGGAAGTCCACGGGCACGGCCGCTCGCGCTTCCATTCCCACCCAAGACGCATATTGCGCCATCCCGGAGGCGCCGTTCTGGCCAGCAAGCGCTTCAAGCAGCTGATTGGTTTTCACTTGCTGTTCAACGCCCGAAAAGGTCGCAAGCTGTGTGGCATAATCCGTCGAATCAACCGGGTTCAGCGGGTCTTGGTTCTTCATCTGCGCGGTCAGCATTTTTAGAAACATTTCATAATCGCCTGAAACCTTTGCGGCGTCGGTTTGCGATTGGGTGATTGGCTTGGCTGAGGTAACTGAGGCGACATCCATGATGGATCCTTTCAAATGCGAATATCGACGCCACCGGCGGGCAACTGCGTGCGTGGTGCAGTGGTTACCGGTCGGATAGGGTCGGGTTCAGGCTTTTTCGGCAAATCGTCATCCCCGCTATCGGCACGGGCGGTTCCGGCATGGCGCGGGTCTTCGCCCTGCGCGAAAGAGAAGCTTAGGTTTTCGTAGCCAAGATCGCGGAAATCTTGCGCCAATTGGTGAATATTCCGGCGCATAAGATCAAGCGTTTCGGCGCGGTCTACAACCAGTGACAAGGTCAATGTGTTATCGGTTGTGGTTAATGTCATGCGCACCCTCCCCAGCTCTTCCGGCGATAGTGAAATATCGACGGGTCGGTCTGGAAAGCGGGTAATGGTCTCTGCCATTTGGCTGACAAGGCCCAGTGGCAGGGTCTTTGGGGTGGAGGCAATGGTGGCATGGTCGGTATGAAGCGGCATTGATTTTGGTTCAATCTGGGCCGCTGTGTCTGGCTGCGCGCTCACCCCGGCATCGAAACCTGTCGGCGCGGCCAACGGCAGGGCCAGGTCTTTGGTGGGCGGGTTGGCATGTACCGATGCATCGGGCCTGATTTTTGCGTCGGCGGGCGGGGTATCTTCGGCGCGCGGTTCGTTGCGTGATGTTACCTCTGCCTCGGGCCGCCCATTCACCATAGCCTCTTTGGTAGCATGATGTGAATGTCCCGAAGCCTCGGGTCTTGGCGTTTGAGCGAGAAGGGCAGGGTGGCTTTGCGGCGCATCGGCTGCTGCTCGGTCACTGTTGGGGCCTGTCGGGCGCAATTGTGCCGGATTGTCTTGCACAGCGGGCGGTGCGGAAAGTTGAGCCGTCGGGTTGGGTTTGGGGTGCTCCCCCGCAGCCATCGAGATTTCAATGTGCGGCCCGTTTGGCGCTTGCCCTGGGTGCGTGGGTTTTTGTGCCACTTCGGGAGAGAGAGCGGGGGCCTCTGGCGCTGCGGGGATCGGCAAGGTTTGCTCTTTTACCACCGCCGCAAGACTGGGCGCCGCGGGTGCCGCTTCGGCCCTGTTTTGTGCGTTAAGTGCACCTCGTTCGTTTGTCCCGGCATCGGGCAAGACCGGTGCAGGCGGTTCTGCAAAAGGAGGTTTGATGTCTGGCATGGAAGCTGGCGTGGGCGGTGCGTCCCCAGTGATTGCACGGGCGTTCTGGCCGTCGATTTTTGCGATTTCTGCCGATTGCCCAAAACCTGGCGTGGCATTTGGCACGGCACCGAATTCGGGTTCGGCAAGCGGGGATGCTGGCGGCAAGATGGCTGATGGCATCTGCTGAGTTGCCGGTGGGGGTAGAAACAGGGCGGTCGTCCAATCGGCGGATGCCTCTGCTCCATCCTTGGTGGTGGCAACATCAACCCTCTCATCACCGGCGTCCGGCTGGTCTGGCGACGTTTTTGCAGGCATCTTTGCGCTGGGCCAAACCGACACCGACGCGGCAGTGTCTTGCTTAATGGCCGAAAATGCCACCAAGAACCCCGCGCCATCAGCTTGCGGTTCTGCCGTGGTTGCGGCGGCTTTGGTTTTACCGTTGCCGGCAAGATTCAATATCTGCGCTAGGTCCATTTGATCCACGACTTCTGCCTGTGTCCAAGCACAATCGCAGAACCAAGTTACCGGATCTTTACCGCGATCTGTTCAAATCCATCAAAATCATCGCAATTGGAGCGATCTGATGAAGCTGGACTCTACTGCTGCCGCCACGGCACCTATATCGAACGCCCGCGAAACTGCCATGCGCCATGCCGCGCAGGAGCTTGAGGCGACATTTCTGGCCGAAATGCTCAAACCCATGGGGGCGGGCGCATCGCGCGACAGTTTTGGTGGCGGTATCGGTGAAGAACACTTCACCACATTCCTTTTGCAAGAAGAATCGCGCGCCATGGTGCAAGCCGGTGGTGTTGGTCTTGCCGAAAGCATCTTTCAGGCCATGAAGAAACTTGCCGAATCTAATCAAGCCGGGGGCAAACATGCAGACAATTGAAATGGAAATGCTGCGCGATGTCTTGTTGGCCGAACGCGATTGTCTCAAATCGGGTGACTTTGGCGGGCTTGGTGCATTGGCCACGCGCAAGCAACAAGCGACAGAGCGGCTTGCGCGCGGCGCAGGCGATCGTGCGGTGTTGCGACGGTTGCTTGCGGCTGCGCAAGAAAACCAGCGTTACATTGAGGCTGCACTTAAGGGTGTGCGATCTGCCCAAGCCCGGCTGCGGGCAATCCATAATGCAGCCGCCGGGATGACCTCATACACCGCACAAGGCCAGGCGTTGCGCCTGGGCCAGGAAAACCCGAAGGTCGAGCGGCGGTCTTGACGCGGTCAAGATCGCTCAAGTTTTCGGCATTCTCGATGCTGGCTTTAGCGAAACATTAGTCATTGCGCGGGATGGTCAAGGTGCATCCTGAATGGGGTGGCGCGGGACGAGGGGCATAGGCTGCCGGATCCACGCATCGGTCAGAACACCGTCATAGCCATCACGCGATGGCGCCCTTTCAAGGCGTAAAGCGCCTTTAGTCTGTGAAGGAATACGTAATGTCGAGCATTCTGACGAACACCAGCTCAATGGTTGCCCTGCAAACGCTGCGGGGAATTAACGCGAGCCTTTCCAAAACCCAAGATGAGATTTCGACTGGCAAGTCCGTGGGTTCCGCCAAGGATAACGCCGCTGTCTGGGCCATTTCCAAGGTCATGGAAGCGGATGTGAAAGGCTTTAAGGGAATTTCCGACAGCCTTGGTCTTGGCGAATCCACCGTCGCGGTTGCCCGTCAGGCCAGCGAAACGGTGACCGACCTTTTGACTGATATCAAAGGCAAGATCGTCGCGGCGCAAGAACAAAACGTCGACCGTGAAAAGATCCAGGCCGATATTGAAGCGCTGACCGGTCAGATCAAATCGGTCGTCGGTGCGGCGCAGTTCAACGGTCTGAACCTGCTCAAGGGCACGGATGACATGAACATTCTGTCCTCGCTTGACCGGGGTAGCGATGGGTCGGTCACCGCTGCAAACATCACTGTTACCCGTCAGGATCTGACCACGGACTCTGGCACCTACGGGGCCGGGACATCTCTGGCCGCCAACGCAGTCGTTGCCAATAGTGCTACCGCCGTCGCCTCTGCTGGCAACACCGCTGTTGTTACCTTCGCTGGTTCCGGCGCAAACTATGATGGTGCTACCGCGACCATTACGGTCGCTGGCGTCGATCTAAGCTATACCGGCACCACCGGCGACGATGAAACCTCGGCAGCGACCTATTTCTCTGGCGCGATCAACGCGTTGGGTCTAGATGGCGTTACTGCATCTGCTTCGGGTGCTGATCTGACCTTGACGTCGTCGAACGCTTTTGAAGACACCACCGCGACAGTCAGTGGTTTGACCGGCACTGCAGCGGGTACTGTGATTTCCGCGCTGAACGGTGCTACGGGTCTGTCGCTTACCACTGGCGACATCAGTGAACGTGCCGAAAAGATCGACTTCTCGACCGCAGCTGCTGTTTCGGAGGGTGACGGCTATAAGGTGACCGTCGGATCCGGTTCCTACAACTATATCGCCGGCAAGGGCGAGACCATGGAAGACGTGGCCAAGGGGTTGAAGGCGGCTGTCGACTCGGCAGGCCTGACCGGCATCAACACTAAGGTTGAACAAGACAGCACAACCGGCCAGTGGAGCCTGAAGGTCGATAACGACGGTACCGGCAGCGCCAGCCTTACCTTCGGTTCCACAGGTAACGCGGGCGGTGAAGCGTCGGGTGGTCTTTTCGGGCTTGATTCGATTGATGTGACCACCAATTCAGGGGCAAATGCGGCTCTTGATAACGTCGAAACGCTGATTTCCAACTCTATCGACAGTGCTGCGTCTTTCGGGTCCGTACAGGGCCGGATCGAAATTCAGGCGGACTTTATCGGGAAACTGACCGATGCGCTGAAAACCGGGATCGGCACGCTTGTTGACGCCGATATGGAGGAAGCTTCGGCGCGGCTGCAAGCGCTTCAGGTGCAGCAGCAGCTGGGTATCCAGTCGCTGTCGATCGCCAACCAGGCGCCGCAGAATATTCTGTCGCTCTTCCGTTAAGGCTCTTGGCCGGGGCGCACGAACAGCGCCCCGGCTTCCCGCGGGGATTCCGCGATCTGACGAAAACCGTCATTGGAAGGTAACCAAGTGAACGCTCAACTCATGGCCAGATCGGCCTATTCCGGCGCCGCCGTCCCAACCCGCACAGGGCGCGGGACAGAATACGAAATTTTCGCCCGCGTTACCCATCGCCTGCAAGCAGCCAAAGACCAAGGCTATGCAGCATTGGTGCGTGCCTTGCACGAGAACCGCACATTATGGACGGCACTTGCTGCCGATGTGGCCGTTGCGACCAACGAATTGCCCGCACCTCTGCGATCGCAGATTTTCTACCTGGCAGAATTTACCACCCAACATTCACGCAAAGTTCTTGCAGGCAATGCCGGGGTCGAGATCTTGGTCGAGGTGAACACCGCCGTCATGCGGGGCTTGCGTAGCCAAGGAGAACCGGCATGAGCGGTCTGGTGCTTAAACTCGCCCCGCGCGAGCGTATCTTGATCAACGGTGCTGTGATTGAGAATGGTGATAAACGATCGCGACTTGCGATCATAACGCCCAATGCGAATATCTTGCGGCTACGCGACGCAATCCATCCCGAAGAGGCGAATACGCCCGTCAGGCGGGTGTGCTACATTGCCCAGCTTGTCTTGTCGGGCGACGCAAAGCCGGAAGAGGCAAAAATGCAGATGATGCGCGGGGTCGAGCAGCTTAGCCAGGCGCTGACAGATCACGACAGCCGCAGCTATCTGGCCGCCGCGACCGAGGCTTTGCTGGATGAACAGTTCTACCAAGCGCTCAAGTCTCTGCGGGCGCTCTTGCCAAGGGAGGCGCGGCTTATGTCCGCCGCAAGGGCGTGACATTCACGCCGGTCATCCCCTTTGCTGGCCTGTCGGGTTGGAGCTTTCTGACCCGCACAATGCCAGCTCAGAAAAAGGCGTTTGATGCCGATCCGACATTGCAGCGCGATGAAGTCTATTTTCGCGACAACATCGCCAAGGCAGATACCGCCGAAAAACTTGTGGGCGACCGCAGGCTTTTGTCAGTCGCCCTCACGGCCTTTGGTCTGGAGGGCGACATCAACAACAAGTACTTTATGAAGAAGGTACTTGAAGACGGTACGTTGGATGATGGGGCCCTGTCGAACAGGCTTGCTGACAAGAGGTATCTGGAATTCTCCAAGGCATTCGGTTTTGGCGATTTTCCTATCGCAAATACGCAGCTTTCCGATTTTCCCGACAAGATACTGACGGCGTTTGCGGAGCGAAAGTTTGAGACGGCGGTAGGCCAGCAAGACGATGACATGCGTCTGGCGCTGAACGCCACGCGCGAGCTTGGCAAACTGGCCCAGCGCGGCTTGTCCGAGGACACAAAATGGTTCACGGCGCTTGGGTCCCCGCCCTTGCGCAGCGTCTTGCAAACTGCCCTGGGGCTACCAAGCAGCTTTGCCGGCGTAGACCTCGACAGACAGTTGGCTGTGCTTAAAGACTACAGCCAAAAATATCTTGGAAGCTCCGATATCTCGCAGTTTGCGGAACCGGAAAACGTTGAAAAACTGGTTCGTCTTTTCTTGATCCGGTCGCAGGCGCGAGATGTCAGCACCGCTTCTTCGGCGGCACTGACGCTTTTGCAGCAAGCTGGGCGAACAACAAATTTATTATCACGTTACGTTTGATCTTGGGCCGGTTCACACTGCCTTAATGGGGGCTTTTTCCAAAACCTCTGCCAAGCGCAAGAAACTTTGGCTGCGGCTGTCAGGTTCGACCTCGGCCAAGAATGCATCCAGTTCCGGCCAAACCTTGATGGCCGCGTCAATCAAAGGGTCACTTCCGGCTGTGTAAAGCCCAGCCTGTATCATCATTTCGGCCCGATCATAGGCACCAAGAAGTTTGCGCGCCTTGGCGATCAGCTCGTTTTCCGCCTCAGTTGCCGACCAAGGCAGCGAGCGTGAGACGGAGCGTAGAAGATTGATCGCGGGGTAGCGCCCGCGCTCCGCGATATCGCGGTCCATCACCACATGGCCATCCAGAACCCCTCGCAAGATATCGGCGATAGGTTCGTCCATATCCGAGCCTGCAACAAGAACCGAGAAGACCGCCGTGATATCACCGGCCCCTTCCGGCCCCGGCCCCGCGCGCTCGGCAAGTGACATGATCAGATGCGAGGTTGAGGGGGGATAACCGCGCAAGGATGGCGGCTCTCCGGCGGCCAGTGCCACTTCGCGGTGGGCTTCGGCCAGGCGGGTCACGGAATCTGCCAAGAACAACACCTGTTTGCCTTGATCGCGAAAGTATTCGGCGGCGGCCATCGCCGCCCAGGCGCAGCGGCGGCGTACCAATGGCGACTGGTCCGACGTGGCCGCAATCACCACGCTGCGCGCCATACCCTCTGGCCCCAGCACATCTTCAACAAATTCGCGCAGTTCGCGCCCGCGTTCACCTATCAGCGCGATCACTGTAACATCGGCCTCCACATGGCGCGCAAAGGTGGCCAAAAGCGAAGATTTCCCCACACCGGAACCTGCAAAAAGACCGATCCTTTGGCCGCGCACCAAGGGCAGCATGGTGTTAAACACCCGCATTCCGGTTTCCAGCCGCGCACCCAGCCTGCGGCGGGCAGCGGGCGGTGGCGGCGCGGCGCGTAGATCCCGTTCTTGCCCGCCTTTCATCAATGGGGCGCCATCAAGGGGCTGGCCGAAAGGGTCAATGATGCGCCCGATCCAGCCGTCATGCGGCGCAAGCCCGCCCGCCCCGGTCTGGGTCACGCTATCGCCAAGCCGAATACCTTCGGGCGGCTGATCGGTCAGCACCCCGGCACCAGTCGCGTCCAATGTCACGATCTCACCGCCAATGCGGCAGCCCGCGCCGTTGATGACGACCCGCCCACCTATGCACCAGTCGCTGCCGCCACCTGTACCCGTGCCGGTGATGCGCAACAAACCGCGCCCCACCTCGGTGACCCGCGCCAGCGGGCGCGTGGCCCGGCAAGCCGCAATTTCTGCGCGTAGCATGTCTAATGCGGCATGGCCCATTCTGAGCTCCCTTTGTTCCTCATTACCCTTTCTAAAGGAATCAGGGTTAAGGCTTGATTGAAAGCTCGGAGGAGAAGCCCCGATGTTCGATAAACCAGAGATACTCGGCATGTCTGCAGCAATGGCTGCCAATGCCGCCACCCGTATGTCGGCGATCGCGCAAAACGTCGCGAATGCCGACACGCCGGGTTACCGCGCCACCGATACAGCCGATTTCGCGGCGACATACCGCTCCGAATCTGGCTTGCGGCTTGCGGCCACGCGCCCCGGTCATTTCGCCGCCACACCCGCCAACACGCTGATGGCCACGTCCGAACGCGCGGGCGGTCATCTTTCGCCTAACGGCAATAACGTCTCGCTTGAAGATGAGATGATGCGCGCCGCCATGGTCCGCAAGGATCACGATATGGCATTGGCCATCTACAAAAAGTCGCTGGATATTCTGCGCCTCAGTCTTGGGCGGCGATAAGAAAGGACATGCAGCATGAGTGATTTTCTAAATACGCTTTCGGTTTCGGCTTCGGGGATGGAGGCGCAGTCAATGCGCTTACGTTATATTTCCGAAAATCTCGCCAATGCCGATACGCCCGGATACCACCGCAAATCGGCCCCGTTTGAGGCTGAACTGGCGCGTGGCACCACCACCGGCAGAGTTGCTTTGGGCGATGTTGAACTTGACCAGCGTGACCTGACCAAAATCTACGACCCGGGCAATCCGCTTGCCAACAGCTCGGGCTATTATGACGGTTCCAACGTCGACATGGTCGTTGAAATCGCGGATGCGCGCGAAGCGCAGCGCAGTTACGAGGCGAACCTCAAACTGTTCGATCAAGCGCGGCAAATGTCGCAGGGCTTGCTCGAATTACTGCGCAAATAGAGAGAGGTAATCCAGAATGGACGTGCGAAGCTCACTTGCCTCTCTAACCTATGCCCAGGCCCGGCCGGCCACCAAACCTGCGATTGCGGGTCAGGGGTCGGCCGGTGCCGATGCTTCGGGTTTTGCAGCCCTTGCGGGCAGTTTTGCTGAAACCCTGAAGGCGGGCGAAGACACCGCCAAAGCCGCAATGATGGGTGGCGCTGATCCGCATTCATTGGTGCAAGCCCTCGCCGCATCGGAACTGGCGATCGAGACTGCCGTGACGGTTCGCGACAAGGTGGTTGAAGCCTATCAAGAGATCCTCAGGATGCCGGTGTAAACCCATGGAAGAAACAATGTTTTTTGACACTTTGCGCCAGGGATTGTGGATTGCCGTCATCATATCGGCCCCGCTTCTGGCGGTTGCATTGATTGTCGGCGTCAGCATCGGGCTTTTTCAGGCACTGACATCGGTTCAGGAAATGACCCTGACGTTCGTGCCCAAAGTGGGGGCGATGATGATCGTCTTTTGGGTGTCGATGACCTTCATGTCAGGCACGTTGGTGTCGTTTTTCACTGACCGTATCGTTCCTTTGATTGCGGGAAGCTAGGCCATGGATAACGCCGGATATACCACGCTGAACCGCCAATCGGGCCTGATGCGCGAGATGCAGTTGGTCGCCAATAATATCGCCAACCTGTCGACCACCGGTTTTCGCAAGGAAGGCGTTTTGTTCGCAGAACATCTGGCCGACCTTGAGGGTCAGGAGCCTTCATTGTCTATGGCCAGCGCCGAGGGGCGGATCATCAATCTTGCGCAAGGCACATTGCAACAGACAGGCGGCACCTTCGATTTCGCGATTGAGGGCGAGGGGTTTTTCATGATCGCCACGCCCGATGGCAATCAGCTGACTCGCGCCGGTGCCTTCACCCGTTCGCCTGAAGGCGAGTTGGTCACCTCTGATGGGTCTGCGCTGTTGGATAGCGGGGCCGGTCCGATAACGGTTCCGGCTGATGTGGGCATCGTGACCTTGGGCCGTGACGGCACAATCTCTGCCGGTGGCGCGCCTCTGGCTCAGGTCGGGCTTTTCATGCCCGCCGATCAAAACGACCTTGTCCATGCAGGCGGTACGCGGTTTCGCACGGAAGGGGCCGTGAACCCCTTGGAAAACGCCACGATCTACCAAGGCTTCTTGGAGGATTCCAACGTTAACCCGGTGAGTGAAATCACCCGGATGATCGCCGTTCAGCGCGCTTACGAAATGGGCCAGGGTTTTCTTGAGGCCGAAGACAAGCGCATCCGCTCGGTCACACAGACACTTGGGCGATAGGAGAGAGATATGCGTGCCTTACAAATAGCCGCGACGGGCATGAGTGCCCAACAAATGCGGGTCGAGGTGATCTCAAACAACCTCGCGAACATGTCGACCACTGGCTATAACTCGCGCCGCGCCGAATTTGCCGATCTGCATTATCAGCAGATCACCCCGCCGGGTGCGATCAATTCAAGTGACGGGACGGTGGTGCCAACCGGCATTCAGGTTGGGCTTGGTGTGCGCCCTGCTGCGGTGTCGGTCAATGTCGCTCAAGGCTCACTTTCGGCCACCGGCGGCGATCTTGATATCGCGATTGAGGGGAAGGGATATATAGAAGTGACGCTGCCTTCGGGCCTGTCTGCCTATACCCGGGATGGCGGGCTCAAACGTTCCGCTGATGGACTGATTGTCACCTCTGACGGGTATGAGGTGGCACCGGGTATCACCATTCCGCAAGAGGCGCGGTCACTTACCGTCAATGCAGCGGGCGAGGTTTACGCCTATTTCAGCGATCAGGTAGCGGCACAGCTTTTAGGGCAGTTCACCTTGGCCGGTTTCAGCAATGAAAAGGGCCTTCAGGCCACCGGGTCGAACTTGTTTTTGGAAACTGCAGCGTCTGGTTCGGCGCAGATTTCGAACCCCGGTGAAAACAGTCTTGGCACCTTGCGGCAAGGGTTCTTGGAGGAAAGTTCGGTCGATCCGGTGCGTGAAATCACCGATCTGATCGAGGCCCAGCGCGGTTATGAGATGAACGCCAAGGTGATTACCGCAGCCGACCAGATGCTGGGGGCGACAACGCAAATCCGATGATAGTAAAATCACTTACCCTGATCCTCGCCCTTGTGGTATGCCCCGCCGCCGCAGAAACCCTTGTCGCCAAGCGCACCTTAAAGGCGCAGACGATTTTGTCTGCCGACGATATCGGCGCGGGCGATGCCACAGTCGCCGGTGCGGCGCGCGATTTTGACACGGTGGTGGGTCTGGAAACCCGGGTGGCCATCTATCAGGGCCGCCCGATTTTTCCTCAAGACCTTGGCCCCCCTGCAGTGGTTGAACGCAATCAGGCGATTACCCTTTCCTACCGCAGCGGCATCATCACAATTCTGGCCGAAGGCCGCGCGCTTGGCCGCGGCGGTGTGGGCGACCGGATCCGCGTGATGAACATGACGTCGCGGTCCACGGTCATTGGCCTGATTAGGGCTGATGGCAGCATCAGTGTTGAAATATCGAATTAATCTCGGAGGAAGATCGTGAAACGGTTCTTGTCGCTTGCACTTTGTGTGCTGATCGCCGGTTGTCAGTCGTTGGAGAATGTCGGTAAAGCTCCGGCGTTTTCACCGGTCGAATCCGGGGATGAATATTTCGCCATGGCAGGCGCTGGTTTACCTTCGGGTCAACGGCTGCCCGGCGGCAATACCGAAGCCTCGCTTTGGTCGGGCGCTCGCGGATCGCTTTTGGGCGATCGCCGTGCTGGTCAGCGCGGCGATATCATGACTGTGGTGGTGGAAATCGACGACAAGGCAGAAATTTCCAATGCCACGGGCCGCAATCGCGCATCGTCTGACCAGATGGGCATTCCATCAATGTTCGGGATTCCGCAGCGGCTTGACGATGCGCTTGCCGAAGGCTCAAGTCTCGCGGATGCCTATGACACGCAGTCAACCTCGAAGTATCAAGGCAACGGGTCCGTCAAGCGTAATGAGAAACTGACGCTGCGGGTGGCCGCGACGATTACCGATGTGCTGCCCAACGGGGTATTGCGGATTGTGGGGTCGCAAGAGGTGCGGGTCAATTTTGAGATCCGTGAGCTGATCGTGACAGGATTTGTGCGGCCAGAAGACATCACCCGCCAGAATGAAATCACCTATGACAAAATCGCGGGCGCGCGGATCTCATATGGTGGGCGTGGTCAGATTACAGATGTTCAACAACCGCGCATTGGTCAGCAGATTGCTGACAAGATCTTACCGTTCTGAGGGGCGATATGGGCAAGATAATACCGTTATTACTGGCGTTGCTTGGGCTGGGGGCAGGTGTTGGCGGGGGGGTGATGTTGCGCCCCGCCCCGCAAGACACGGCCGAGGCGTCACCATGCGGCGATATGTCGACAGCCGCCACAGACCACGCGCCACAAGCCGATGATAAGACGGCGAGTGACGACGCCACCCCTAACGAGTACGTCAAGCTCAACAACCAGTTCATCGTGCCCATCGTTGAAGATGGCAAGGTACAGTCCTTGGTGATCATGTCGATCAGTCTAGAGGTTGAGGCCGGTGGGACCGGAGCGGTTTTTGCGATAGAGCCAAAGTTGCGCGATGGGTTTTTGCAGGTCCTGTTTGACCATGCGAACGCAGGCGGTTTCGACGGCACTTTCACCAATTCCAACAACATGGATGTGCTCAGAATGGCGCTGACGGAGGTCGCGCAAAAGTCGCTTGGACACTTGGTTACGGATGTCTTGATTATCGATATCGTGCGGCAAGATAGCTGAAGTAGTTCTTGGCGGTGGCTAAGGGGCTTGCCATCCATTCCGCATTTCGCGAAAGGGTGTGAGCGGTAACGGAGTTTGGCCTGTCGTGCAGCCCAGCAATAACAACTTCACCGGCGCGCTGACCGCGCTTGCGGCGATGGCAATATTTGCCAGCCATGATGTTGTGGTCAAATATCTGGGTGCCAGCTATTCTGCGGTGCAAATTGTGTTCTTTTCGGCGCTTCTCAGTTTTCCGCTTGTGACGCTGTTCATGATCCAAGATCAATCGGGCGGGCGCCTGTGGCCAAAGCATCCGATCTGGGTCGGGGTTCGCATGGTTGCCGCTGTTATTACCGGGGTCAGTGCCTTTTACGCCTTTGGGGTTTTGCCGCTTGCACAGACCTATGCGATTTTGTTCGCCATCCCGCTGATCATCACGGTTCTTTCCATCCCCATACTTGGCGAAAAGGTCAGATTTCGGCGCTGGGCTGCGGTTATCGTGGGCCTCATCGGCGTGCTTATCGTTTTGCGGCCTGGTCAGGTGCCATTGTCGTTTGGTCATCTGGCCGCATTAGTCGCGGCATTTGCGGGGGCATTGTCGTCGATCATCATCCGCAAGGTTGGCGCTGATGAACGGCCGGTTACCTTGCTGTTGTCACCGGTTGTCGGAAATTTTTTTGTGATGGGTATCGCATTGCCCTTTGTCTACCGGCCTATGCCCATTGCGAATGTTGGCCTTATGGGCGTTATTGCACTGCTTGGTCTCGCGGCCACGCTCTTGTCGATCCTTGCTTATCGGCAGGCGGAAGCAGTTATCGTAGCGCCGATGCAATATAGCCAGATCATCTGGGCCACGATTTTTGGTTATACGTTGTTTGATGAACATCTCGATACAGCCACGCTTATCGGGGCGTTGGTTGTTATTGCCTCGGGCTTGTATATCGTCTTGCGAGAGACCCGCACAGGCGCTTCCGACAATCAGCCGGTGCTTGAAACCCGCGGGCGCAGCGAAATGGCAACCACACCAAGGCCGAGGCTTTTGCAGCGCATTTTGCAGTCCGAATCGCACTAACTGGCCCACCACAGGCCACTTGCAAAAGTTTTCGGGAATCGGTAACCCCGCGCCCAAGGTCGGAGCGTAGCGCAGCCTGGTAGCGCACCTGCTTCGGGAGCAGGGGGTCGGAGGTTCGAATCCTCTCGCTCCGACCAATTTCCCGAATTCCCTCTCTTGCAGCTTTCAGGCCATTTGCGTTATCTGCCATGCGAACGGGCGAGGGGCGCACCATGAAATCAGGCCTGGCAGTTTTGGTTGCGGCCTATGTTCTGAGCCAGTTCTATCGGGTGTTTCTGGCTGTGCTCACCCCGATCTTAGGGCGCGAAATCGGTACGACACCCGCCGATCTGGCGACTTCGTCGGGCCTGTGGTTCGCGGCCTTTGCGCTGATGCAATTCCCCGTAGGGGCGGCGCTTGACAGGGTCGGGCCACGGCTAACGGCTACGATTCTTTTGGGCTTTGGCGGTGGCGGCGGGGCTTTGGTCTTTGCCACGGCGCAATCGCCTGCATCACTTCATCTGGCTATGGTTTTGATTGGCATCGGCTGTTCGCCGGTGCTGATGGCCTCTTACTTCATCTTTGCGCGCATCTATTCTGCCAGGATTTTTGGTACTTTGGCGGGCGTCATGGTGGGTTTGGGGTCGTTGGGCAATATCGCGGGGGCAGCACCCCTTGCCCATGTCGTCGAAAGTTACGGCTGGCGCGAAACGCTTGTTGGTCTTGCGGTCGTTACGATTGCCGTCGCCCTTGCCATCGCCGTGGTGTTGCGCGACCCACCGCCGATTGACAAGAAGCCCGGTCAACACGGCTCGATGCGAGAGCTTTTGGCGATCCGGGCATTATGGCCGATACTTGCGCTGATGCTGGTGGCCTATGCGCCCGCCGCCGTAGTTCGCGGGCTTTGGGCAGGGCCATATCTGCACGGCGTTTATGGTGCAGATGCCAGCGGGATTGGCCGCGCGACGCTGGTTATGGGCCTGGCGATGGTCTTGGGGAACTTCGCGCTTGGATCAATTGATCGAGCACTTGGGTCGCGCAAATGGGGCGTTGTGGCCGGTGTCAGCCTGTCAGCACTTTGTCTGGGCGCATTGATCGTTATGCCCGCACCGGGCTTTTGGGCATCCACTGCCTTGTTGGCCGGGCTTGGGTTTTTTGGTGCCACATACCCCGCAATCATGTCGCATGGGCGCAGCTTTTTGCCGCCTCATCTGATCGGGCGCGGGGTCAGCTTTATCAATCTGTTTTCAATCGGCGGGGCCGGGTTGATGCAATTTGGCTCTCGACCGGTCTATCAGGCACTCAGCACCTCGGGTGATGCCGCCCATACGTTTAGCCTGATGTTCGCCTTTTTCCTTCTGCCTTTGCTGATGGGCCTCGCGGTATATCTTTTCAGTCACGACAATCGCGTTTAGTCAGGGGCATGACCCAAGTTCAGCCAGATATCCGTGAGGTTGAGGTAATCGCCCCAAACCTCAAGCGCCGCCTTTCGGGGGTGACTGCAACGGTGGTGCGACTTGTGCCCTTGCAGGCACAGCGTATCGGCATAGTCACCACCGGCCCCGGTTTGCCGGATGACCTGCCGCATATCCCGCTTGGGCGCTTGTTCTTTTTGCCGCGCGATCGCTGGCGGGTCTGGCATGCGCGGCGCAATACCGAAATGGCGCTGGGGCTGATTTTGCGGCATCTGTTTCGTCGGCGGTTGCGGATGTTGTTCACTTCGGCGGCCCAGCGCCATCACAAACCCTTCACCCGCTGGTTGATCCGGCAGATGGATGGGGTGGTGGCCACCTCGCCGCAGGCCGCAAGTTATCTTGAGGTGAAGGCCCGCGTGGTCATGCACGGGGTCGATACGGATACGTTCACACCCACGCAAGACAAGCCCGCATTGCGCCGGGCGCTTGGCTTGCCGGAACAGGGTCTGTTGCTGGGCTGTTTTGGCCGTATCCGCGCGCAAAAAGGCGTCGATCTGCTGGTTGAAGCGGCCCTTGCGCTGTTGCCCGACCGCCCCGATGTTCACATCATTTTCACCGGCCGGGTCACCGACGACAACCGCGCCTTTCACGCCGATCTGGTCGCGCGGCTGTCGGCGGCTGGCCTTGGCGACCGTGTGCGTTTCTTGGGTGAACTGCCGTGGTCCGATGTGGTGCGGCATTATCAGGCCCTTGATCTGTTCGTAGCCCCGGCGCGCTGGGAAGGATTCGGTCTGACCCCGCTAGAGGCTATGGCCTGCGGCGTGCCCAGCATTGGCGCCCGTGTCGGCGCCTTCGAGGCGCTGATTTTGGAAGGCACCACTGGCAGCCTTGTGCCGCCCGGTGATGCGCCCGCCCTGACCGGTGCTATTCGCAGCTGGATCGATGATCGCCCCCGGCTTGCCGCCGCAGGTCCGGTGGCGCGCGATCATGTGGTCACCAATCACCGGATAGAGGCTGAGGCCGACACATTGGTTGGGCTCTACCGCGGCCTTCTGGATGGGGCGGCATGAACCGGCTGACCTTCACCCTTGCCCGCGTCTTGCGCCGTGATGAGGCGCTTATGCGGCTCTCAGTCGTGCAAGCCGCACTGATGTCGGAACTTGCCGGGAAATCGGTGGCACTTGTGGGCAATGCCCGCGCCTTGTCGAACCGGACAGAGGGCGCGCGCATTGATGCCGCCGATATCGTGATCCGCATCAACCGCGCACCGATGCCCGCGCCACATACCCACGGCAGCCGTTGCGATTGGCTGGCACTTGCCACAGCAATTGGGCCCGGTGATCTGGCCCGTATCGCCCCCAATCGTATCTTGTGGATGTCGCATAAACGCAAACGCCTGCCATGGGCCGCCGCCACCTCGCACGGCTTTTACCTGCATCCGGTCGCGGAGTTTGCGCGCCTGCGTAGCCAGCTTTCCGCACCGCCCACGACTGGCCTTATGATGATCGACCTTCTTGCCCAAAGTGGCCTTGCGCGGCTGGATCTATTCGGGTTTGATTTTTTCGCCTCGCTTTCCCTTACCGGCAGCCGCACTGCCGGGCAGGTTCCGCATGATTTTGGCGCCGAGCGCGGCTTTGTAGAAGCCCTGATTGCCCACGACCCCCGCGTCACCCTGATCGGCGGCTGAACCCCATATCTTTCGCTTTAACTGGTCCGGCCGATAGGCTATCTGGCCCTGTCTGATCGTGAAGGAGACCACCAATGGGCTATAGGGTCGTTGTCGTCGGTGCCACCGGGAATGTGGGCCGCGAAATGCTGAATATCCTCGCTGAACGGGAATTCCCCGTCGACGAGATTGCTGCACTTGCCAGCCGCAAGTCGCTTGGCACTGAAATCAGCTTTGGTGACAAGACCCTCAAGACCAAGGATCTTGATACATTCGATTTCACCGGCTGGGATATCGCGCTTTTCGCCGTGGGATCGGATGCGACGAAAATCTATGCGCCCAAGGCTGCGAAATCCGGCTGCGTGGTCATCGATAACTCATCACTATATCGCTATGACCCCGAGGTTCCACTGGTTGTGCCAGAGGTGAACCCCGAAGCGGTTGAGCAATATACAAAGAAGATGATCATCGCCAACCCCAACTGTTCCACTGCGCAGATGGTTGTTGTGCTCAAGCCCTTGCATGACCGCGCCCGGATCAAGCGCGTTGTCGTGTCTACTTACCAATCGGTATCGGGTGCTGGCAAAGAAGGTATTGATGAACTTTGGGACCAGACCAAGAGCATCTACAACCCGGTCGATGACAAACCAGCCAAGAAGTTTACCAAACAGATCGCCTTCAATGTGATCCCGCATATCGACACATTCCTGGATTCGGGTGAAACCAAGGAAGAATGGAAAATGGTCGCCGAGACCAAGAAGATTGTCGACAAGTCGATCAAGGTCACCGCGACTTGTGTTCGCGTGCCGGTTTTCGTCGGCCATTCCGAGGCCGTGAATATCGAGTTTGAAGATTTCTTGGATGAAGACGAGGCCCGCGAGATTTTGCGCGAGGCACCCGGTGTCATGGTCGTCGATAAGCGCGAAGATGGCGGCTATATCACCCCCATCGAATGCGTCGGCGAATATGCCACCTATGTCAGCCGCATTCGGCAAGACAGCACGATTGATAACGGCCTGAACCTATGGATCGTGTCAGATAACCTGCGCAA
>JBAUHP010000219.1:0-2609 GCA_049680345.1 Albidovulum sp.
GGCTGCGCTGGTTGCCGGGTGGCGGCTGGGAAGGCGGGCAGTGGCAATATATGATCATGCCGGTTGTCGCACTTTCGACCTCTTTCATGGCCTCGATCGCGCGCATCACCCGGTCTTCGATGCTGGAGGTGCTGAATTCCAACCACATCCGCACCGCCCGCGCCAAGGGCCTGCCAGAGCGGAAGGTGATCTTGCGCCACGCATTGAAGCCTGCATTGCTGCCGGTGATCTCTTATCTTGGCCCCACGTTCGTCACGATGATCACCGGGTCGGTCGTCGTGGACATCTATTTCTCGACCGGCGGCATCGGCAAAGCCTTTGTCGATTCTGCGCTGAACCGCGACTATGCGGTGATGTTGGGGGTCACGATCCTTATCGGCACCCTGACCATCCTTTTCGCCCTCGTGGTCGATATCCTCTATGCGTGGATTGACCCGAAGATAAGGTATTGATGCCATGGTCATTGATGCCACAAAGATGAAAAGCCTTGGCGACCGGCTGGCCGCGGACGAGGTTCGGGGCCGCTCGCCCTGGGCCGATGCGCGCAGGCGATTCATGCATAACAAAGCCGCCGTGGTGGGCATGGTCGTGCTGATCTTGGTCGGGTTGTTTGCCCTGTTGGGAAACTTCGTCGCCGTCTGGTCGAATGAAGAGCTGGATTTTTCAATAATGGGCCAGATCGCCGAACTGGGGGGGCCGTCCTTCGCGAACGGCCACTATTTTGGCACCGACGACCTTGGCCGCGATCTTTTCGCCCGCACTGTGCAAGGGACGCGGATATCCTTGATGGTCGGCATCGTCGGCGCGGCCATCGCGGTGATCGTAGGCACGCTTTACGGTGCCACGGCCGGATATGTCGGCGGGCGCACCGACAATATCATGATGCGCACCGTCGATATCTTGATGTCGGTGCCCTATATGTTCGTGCTGATTTTGCTTCTGGTGATCTTCGGGCGGTCGATCAACATGCTCTTCATTGGGATCGGCCTCATCTCTTGGCTGGATATGAGCCGGATCGTGCGAGGCCAGACGCTCAGCCTCAAGCACAAGGAATTCATTGAGGCCGCACGGGCCATCGGGGTGCCCAGCTTCACCATCATACGCCGCCATATCGTGCCGAACCTGCTTGGCGTCGTCGCGGTTTATGCAACCCTGCTGGTGCCGCTGATGATCTTGACCGAAAGCTTCATCTCCTTCCTCGGGCTGGGCGTGCAAGAGCCGCTGACAAGCTGGGGTGCGCTGATCTCTGAAGGCGCGGGCACCATCAACTACGGCACCCTTTGGCAGCTTGCCTTCCCGCTTTTCTTCTTCGTCGTAACACTTTTCGCTTTCTTCTTCGTCGGCGACGGTCTGCGCGATGCCCTTGATCCGAAGGACCGCTGATATGGCGCTGTTGGAAGTCAAAGACCTCTGCGTCAGCTTCGCCACCAATGACGGTACGGTGAATGCCGTGAACGGCGTGAACTTCGCGCTTAACAAGGGTGAAACCATTGGTATCGTTGGAGAAAGCGGGTCTGGAAAAAGCCAGCTTAGCTTCGCGATCATGGGGTTGCTGGCCAAGAACGGCACCGCGCGCGGCAAGGTCTTGTTCGACGGGCAAGATATTTTGAATGCGCCCCGCGCCGTGATCAACCCGATCCGCGCCAATAAGATCGCCATGGTCTTTCAAGACCCGATGACCTCTCTCAACCCCTATATGCGCGTCGCCGATCAGATGGCCGAGGTGCTGACACATCACAAAGGCATGTCCAAGGCCGATGCGGTGGTCGAAAGCATCCGTATGCTGGATGCGGTGAAAATCCCCGACGCCAAGGGTCGGATCGAGCTTTACCCACATGAATTCTCGGGCGGTATGCGCCAGCGCGTGATGATCGCCATGTCGCTTCTGTGCCGGCCAGAGCTTTTGATTGCGGATGAACCGACAACCGCGCTTGATGTAACCGTGCAGGCGCAGATCATGATGCTGTTGCGCGACTTGCAGCGTGATTTCGGCATGGCCACGATCCTGATCACTCATGACCTTGGGGTGGTGGCGGGCTTTTGCGAAGAGGTTCTGGTGCTTTACGGCGGTCAGGTGATGGAGCAAAGCCCGGTGGGGCAATTGTTTGCAGCCCCCGCACACCCCTATACCCGCGGTCTTTTGCGCGCGATCCCGCGTGTCGATCAAGACGGCGAGGAGTTAGACAGCATCCCTGGCAGCCCGCCCAATATGACCCGGGCGCCCAAAGGCTGCCCGTTCGCACCGCGCTGCAATTTCGTGGGCGAAGATTGCCACGATCATCTTGATCCGCTGACCGAATTCACCCCCGGCCGCAAACGTGCGTGCAACCGCAAGCTGGAGGAACTGGCATGACCGACCCGCTTCTAAGCGCCCAGGATCTGCGCGTCACCTTCACGCTGCGCCGCGCGGGCGATATGCCCTGGACAAAGCCGCGCTTGCTTCATGCCGTCTCGGGGGTGAATTTCGACCTCTATCCCGGCGAAACCCTTGGTGTGGTGGGCGAAAGCGGTTGCGGCAAATCCACCCTCGCCCGCGCGCTGATCCAGATGGTGCCCGCAACCGGGAAAGCCATCTGGCAGGGCAAGACCGACCTTTTGTCCCTGACAAG
>JBAUHP010000220.1:0-2625 GCA_049680345.1 Albidovulum sp.
GCCATGCCGTCATTTTCGGACAAAACCGCATCAACCGCATTGTTGTTGGCGGTCAGGATCTGTTCCATATTCTTTTGCGCATTTTCAGGCTTCCACCCGTCAGAGAAGTTTTCACCGACGATCTTGATCTTGCCCGCATCAACATCGGCGCCAATCACTTCCATCATGCCTTGCAACAAGAACGCGGCATTCGGATCACCGGGGTCGCCTTTGATGATGGCATAGTTGCCCTCGGGAACCACGGCCGCCACTTCTTTCGCGATAATACGGCCAACGCCGATATTGTCGAAGGTCAGATAGAAGGTTCGGGGATCCTCGATCAGGCGGTCATAGCCGATAACCGGGATGCCTTCGCTTGCGGCAAGCTCAATCGCGGGCGCAATTGCGTCTTTATCCCAAGCGTTGATGATCAGCACATCGGCGCCTTGGGTAATAAGCGATTCCACATCCGAAAGCTGCTTGGCCGAAGATGATTGCGCGTCAGCGGAAATATAGGTGTCGCCTGCGGCTGCGATTGCAGCGGTCATAGCGGCTTCGTCAATCTTCCATCGCTCTTCTTGGAAGCTGCCCCAGGACACGCCGATTTTCTTACCCTCTGCCAGCGCAGCGGATGAAAAGCCGACTACCGCAATGACTGCGGCCAAAACCGTCTTATTCATGTTTTCCTCCCATGGATGGGCTTTTCGCCCTTTTTCGGCTGATGTGCCGAAGTGCAGCAAAATTGACTCTAATAAATTCGGTTGTCAAATTAAAAAAGCTGCGCCAAAGTCGGATACTAGGGTAAATGCGGTGGATTTCCGGTGATAAAGCCGAAAAAGCAGTGAGATGCCCCAAGGCATTGCTACATTTTATTCAGGAGGCGAAGGAATGATGGCCCAATCTGCCGATCAGCAACGGATAGGCGGCGAATCGGGGGGCTGCGGCCCGCTCATTCCATCATTGTCAGAGGGATCGCGCCCTTTGCGCCAGCAAATTTTTGAACGCGTCCGTGCAGCCGGCCTGATGCCGCGCGTACAGGTTGCCCGCGAACTTTCCGTCAGCCCTGCCACCGTCACAACGCTGACATCGGAATTGATCGAACTTGGCCTGCTAGAGGAGGTGGCAGCCCCGCGCGATGTCGATACCGCGGGCTCGGTGCGCGGGCGTCCGGCGGTGGCGCTTGGCGTGCGCGCCAAGGCACATTACGTGGCCGGGGTGAAACTATCAGACCGCGAACATACCGCCGTCGTGGCGGATTTCGCCGGCAACCTTGTCGCTGACATCGCCATGCCCCGCCAACCCGGCGCCATGGCGCTGGCTGATCTTTTGGACGCAACTGAAGATCTTGTCGTCAAAGTCTGCGCCCGTGCAGGCATCAAAGTGTCTCAGCTTTCGGCGCTGGGCCTTGGCGCGCCCGGTTTTATCGACGCGGCGCGCGGGCTTGTGCATTGGTCGCCGGTCCTGACCGACCGGCATTGCCACCTGGCGCAAGCCGCCACCAACCGGCTGCATTTGCCGGTGCATATCGACAATGATGCCAATCTGGTGACGCTTGCCGAGTTGTGGTTCGGGGCAGGGCGCAAACTGTCGGATTTCGCGGTTGTGACCATTGAACATGGGGTTGGCATGGGGTTCGTTCTTAACCACCGCATCTACCGCGGCGCGCAAGGCCTGGGGATGGAGCTTGGTCATACGAAAGTTCAGCTTGATGGCGCGCTTTGCCGGTGTGGCCAGCGCGGCTGTCTTGAAGCTTACGTCGCAGATTACGCACTGGCCCGGGAAGCGACGACCGCCTTGAATTGGGGCGCGCGCGATGCGCAATCGGTAAATATGCTGCTGGAAAGCCTCTATGATCACGCCAAGGCTGGAAACATCGCTGCGCGGTCGATCTTTCACCGTGCCGGGCGTTATCTGGCGCTGGGGCTTGCCAATGTGATCAACCTTTTTGATCCCGAATTGATCATCCTATCGGGTGAGCGGATGCGCTATGATTATCTTTACGCCGGCGAGACTCTGGCAGAGATCAAGGCGCTGGCGCTGAATTCCGGCCGTCCGGTGCCCAAGATAGAGATCCACGCATGGGGGGATCTGCTGTGGGCGCATGGTGCCGCAGCACTTGCCCTCTCGGAGGTTACAGATGGGCTTTTGGGCCATGTTAGAGACTTGGCAGCACAATGAGGGCCGCGTTTTTAACCATTCTGTCCTTGGCCTTTCCAGCACAGGCCGACCCGTTGTTTATCGACCGTTCTGGCGCTCTGCCTGTGGCGCATCAATACACCGGCGGCTGGACACATTTTACGGGTGGCGGCGTTGCGATCTTCGATTGCAACGGTGACGCGCGCCCCGATCTTTATGCGGCAGGCGGCGAAAGCCCGGCGCATCTGTTCGTCAACACCACCAAAGCCCCGGGCGACGCAGTCAGCTTTGCCCTTGGCAATGCGCCCGGATTGACCGGCACCACCGGCGCCTATCCGCTTGATATAGACGGCGACGGCGCGCTTGATTTGGCAGTTTTGCGCGTTGGCCCGGATGTATTGCTGCGCGGTCACGGCGATTGCACCTTCACCGAGGCCTCCGCTGAATGGGGCTTTGCCCCGCGCGATGCATGGACCACCGCCTTTACCGCAACTTGGGAGAGGGGTCAGA
>JBAUHP010000221.1:0-7654 GCA_049680345.1 Albidovulum sp.
TTCGGCGGCAACGGCGGCAACGGCTTCGCCCACATGGCGGACCTTACCGCGCGCCATGATCGGCTGGTCATGCACGAAGACGCCGAACCCATCCTTGCCAGGCACGTCATCGGCGGTGATCACACAATCGACGCCCTCCATCGCCTCAGCCGCGCTGGTGTCGATCGACAAGATCCGCGCATGGGCATGGGGCGAGCGTAGCACCTGCATTTGCAACATATCGGGCATTTTCATATCGGCTGCATATTTCAGCCGCCCCGAGACCTTCGACGGCGCATCCAATCGGCGCACATTCGCACCGATATAGCTTTCCCCGACCGCGTCTTCCTCCAGCACCGTTTCGGGCATGTCGCCTGCGATGACGGCGCGGGCCATCTCTACCGCCTCGAAAATCTTGGTGTAGCCGGTGCAGCGGCAGATATTGCCACCAAGGCGTTCCTTGATTTCTTCGATATCCGCGTCGGGGTTGTGGCGCAGCGCGGATGTTGCCGCCATCACCATGCCGGGGATGCAATAGCCGCACTGGCTTGCGCCGGTTTTGTGAAAGGCGCGTTGCATTGGGGTGAGGTCGCCCGGTACCGTAAGCCCTTCGATCGTCTCGATTTTGGTGCCGGAAGCCTTGGCAACCGGCATCAGGCAAGATTTGACCAGCTTGCCATCAACAAACACGCTGCACGTCCCGCATTCACCGGCCCCGCAGCCTTCCTTGGTGCCTGTCAGGTTCAGTTCGTCGCGCAAAAAGTCCAGCAAACGCCTATGCGGATCGGTCTCGCGGGAAATTTTACGGCCATTCACCTCGGCCTCAATTTTCAGCTTAGACATGGGCCTGTTCCTTCGCATCTTCGAATTTCACGTCAACGTCGGGCTGGTTGGCAAGGGCATCTTCCAGCGCCGCACGGACAAAATTGACGACAACTTCGCGGCGGTACTCTTGCCTGCTGCGCGAGGCGACGGCCTCGGCGGCACTGCGCGACACCCGGTTGATCAGCGCGTGTGAGATGCGCGCGCCGCGCAGCGCGCTTTCAACCTCGCGCAGGCGCATCGGGCGTGGGCCGACACCACCAAGCGCAAGCCGGACATCCTCGAACACGCGCCCGTCGCTATCTGTTTTGACCAATGCCGCACAACAGGCGACCGAGATCACCAGTGACCGGCGCTGCCCGACCTTTTGGAATGAGCCGCCGTAGCCATTCAAAGCATCCACGATGACCGCTGTGGCGATTTCGCCTTGGGCGATCTGGGTGCGCCCCGGCCCTTCGATGAAGTCAACCACCGGAAGGGTGCGGCGCAGGATTTTGCCGTCCGCGAGCCGGGCCAGTTCAATTGCGCCATTAAGTGCGGCTATCGCAGGCGTGCCATCCGCCACGGGTGATGCATTGACCAGATTACCGGTAAGCGAGGCCTGTTCGCGGATCTGATCATCCGCAAACCAGATGGCGCAATGGGGCATGCAGGGCAGGCTGCGCATCAATGCGCGGTCGGTCAGGAAATCTTGATAGACGGTATTGGCCCCAAGCCTGACACGGCCATTGTCAAAGGCATAACCGTCAAGCTCGGCAATGCGGGTCACATCCAGCAATGCGGGTAAATGGACGTCCCCGGCCCGTCCTTCGCGGGCCCAGGGCAAGATATCGGTCGCACCAGAAACAAGTCGGCTTCCTTGCGGCGCTGCCGACCAGATTGACAGCGCATCGGCCAGAGTGGTTGGCATGTGATAAGTATCGCAAGTGAGCATGGCGCGCCTCCTTCTTTCGCTACGTTTATTCAGCGGCCACTTTTTTGGACTGGGCATGGGGGTTCTTGACCACCACTTTGATCGCATCTTCAACCCGGTCCTTGGCGTAACGCAGCGCCTCTTTCAGATCGCCCATCTCAAACGTGTGGGTATGGATAAGCGTGGCGTCGAAGCGCTTTTGGCGCATGAAAGCCTCGGCGCGGTGGGTGGCAGTCTTGCCCTCGCCGCGAATGCCGAAAAGGTAGATATTGTTGCGCACCAGATAGGCTACATCCACAGGCGCTTCGGCGCTTGGGAACGCGGCAAGGCAGATCTTGCCGCCGCGATTGAGCATCTGCGCTGCTTCATTTACACCGTTGGGTGCGCCTGCGCATTCGACCACATAGTCAACGCCCTTGCCGCCGGTCAGTTCGCGCACCTTTTCGACTACGTTTTCATTGCGGACGTTGATGACGTGATCGGCGCCAAGCTGTTTGCCAATTTCAAGCCGGTTGTCGCGTGTGCCGGTCAAGATCACCGGCTGCGCGCCCAAAGCCTTGGCTACGGCGGCCCCCATCAGCCCGATCGGCCCCGGGCCGGTCACCACAACGCTTTCACCGGCGACAAGACCGCCAAGTTCGGTCAGCCCGTACATGGCGGTACCGGCGGTCACCACCAGCGTGGCCTCTTCGTCGGACATGCTGTCTGCGACATGGACCAGCGTGTTGATGTTATTGACTGCATATTCGGCAAAGCCACCATCGGTGGTGAAGCCATTGGCGCGGTGGCCTTTGTCGACATTGCCGTAGTTTTTGCCGTAGTTGTGGCACGAGGTATACATGCCTTGACGGCACCGCTTGCACTGCCCGCAGCCTGCGTGGATTTCAACCGTCACACGTTCACCGATTTCGTATTCGTCGACGCCGTGGCCAAGGGCCACGACGGTGCCCATGTATTCATGCCCAGGGGTGAAATTCTTGTTGAAGGGCGCGCCGCCCTCGATCTGCGCGGGCGGGCCGTGGTAGATGATCTCGAGGTCAGTTGCGCAAATAGCCACGGCATCAATGCGCACCAGAACTTCTGCCTTGCCCGGCACCGGAACCGGCTTGTCGGTGAAGGTAAGCTCGCCCGGATTTCCCAGAACCCAGGCTTTCATCTGATCCGGGATCGGATAAGTCGCGCTTACGGTTACGTTGGCAGGCATCGGCATGGGTCAGTCTCCATCTTTGGTGATCATTAATTTGTGGATTTGAGGTTGCGCAATTTGCTGGACATTGTGTTGGCGGCGCCGATCATTTCCTTGATCAGATGCCGGCGATATTCAGCAGTGGCGCGCGCGACCGGAATGGTGACCGAGATTGCGCCAATGACCGCCCCGGCACCTTCCCTTATCGCCGACCCGATACAGACGATCCCTTGGTGAAATTCTTCGTCGTCGACCGCGAATTTCAAGCGACGGACAAGCCTGAGGTCTTCGACAAGGCCCGATAGCGTCGTGATGGTGCGGGCTGTGTAGGGCGTTAGCCCATTGGCAGAGATCACGCGTGCAAGTTCATTATCCGGGATCCAGGCAAGAATGGCCTTTCCTGTCGCAGTCGCGTGCAAGGCGGTCATTTTTTCTATTTCGCTCGGTTCAGTCACCTCACCTTGCGGCCCCGCAAAGCTGAGTTTGGTCATAAGGGAGGTGTCGCTGAGAACCGCAAACTGCACGCCGTGGCCAAGCTTCACGCCGAGGGCACGCAGGTCTTTGTCCAAAAGAACCGCCGGATCTGTTTCCATTTCGGACAGCTCGACAAGCTCGCCCAGACGTGGCCCAAGCGCATAGCCGCGCGTCCGTCCCAAATGGGTCAGGAAGCCGCGGTGGACAAGCGTTGTGATCAGGTGGTGACAGGTCGAAATATTCAGGCCGACTTGTTCGGAAACTTCGGAAACCGTCATGCCGTCTCTTTCGCCGGCAACGGTTTCAAGAACGCTCAGGGCGCGATCGACGGATTGGATCGTGCGCACCGGCTGATCAACGGGTGCGGCAGCGCTGGGGTTGGCAGTAGCGGCCGCAAAGTTAGCCGTTTCATCAAGTTTCATGGCCAAGGTCCTTCCTCCTGAATAAGCATCGGATCAAGAGGTAAGTTTAGCAAGAAAATTTGATTATGTCGTTTTTAATTTCATAATGTGAAATTGTGAGGTGACACCTGCGAAGCAGCTACCGCCCTTTTCGGGAAGGGCGGTGACGATAATGAATGCCGAAAATGACGCGGAAACCCGGCGAATCTGGCGGGCGCGCATCGCCTTGCCGCAGCAAAGTAGATCCAGAAAACAAGGGATCGCGAAGCGATCTTCGTTCGTGGTGCTTTGCTACGCCAGAGCGATGCTTAGAGCGTGGCCACTGCTGGCGGCGGCGATTTGGACATGCCGGTGGCGTTGTCGCCAAACGCGAAGATTGCGATGCAAGTGATGGCGATGGCAGCGGCCAAGCGGGTGGCAGGGGCCATGAGACCTTTGTTGCAGCGGCCTTCGGTGCGATCCTTGATTTTCAAGATCGGCGTTACCGGCTTGGCGCGGCGTGGTTCCTCAGGGCTAGACGCATGCGTCTTGCCATCCATCATGTCCAGCCATTGCTGCGCCGATTGCAGCCGTTCGTTGGGCAATACCTTCAAAGCCATATCGATGGCGCGCAACATGGCTTCGGGATAGTCGGGGAACCGCCCGGCCAGCGGGACATAGGTATCGTCTTGACCCTGTGCGAGAGAGGACAAGCGCAATTGGCTGTCTGGTGGTGTTTGGCCGGTCAGCACATGGTAAAACGTGGCGCCCAAACCGTAAAGATCACTTGCCGGGCTTTGCGGGGAACCGGTGACGTAGAACTCATATGGAGAATAGCCGTCCTTGACCACGCGCAAGGTCGAGAGCACCCGATCTTGTTTAGCCGCCTGGGCGCGGGCTGCGCCGAAGTCGATCAAGATCGGCTCATTTTTATGGTTGATCAAGATGTTGTCGGGCGAGATATCTCTGTGCAACAGGCCTGCATCGTGAACGAAGCCAAGCGCCTTTAGAGAGTGGCGCAGCCAATGCTCGGCGTCTTTGGGGGCGATGCCTGACTGGATCTCGACCACGTCCAGAAGATCGGCACCGTCCACATAGTCGATAACCATATAGGCCGTGTTGTTTTCGCTGAAGATCTCATGGATCTTCGCGATATTCGGATGCGAAAGTTTGGCTTGATTACCTGCTTCTTGCACGAACAGCCTGACGACAGATGTGAAGGCGTTTTTATGCGCGCGCGACCGTGGTTGGACGAGCAGCCCACTGCGCTTGCACATGGAATCCGGGAAGCACTCTTTGATCACCACAGTGCGATCAAGGCTGTCCTTCGCAAGATAGGTAATCCCAAAACCGCCGTTGTTAAGGAAATTGGTGATTGTGTACTGGCCACCAAGAAGCTTGGTCCCTGGCAACAAATCTTCGGCATGCTCTTCAAAGGTTTCGACAGAGCACAGGTCTGTTTTCATCAATACTGAATCGCTCATTTGAAATTTCCTAACAAAGGATACTCGAGAAAAATTATATTAGTGTACGAATAAAAATTTAATCGAAAAGAGATATATCCGTACTTTTAACGCGGCTATCTGTCATTACCTTGTCCAAAACCTGGCAAGAATGTGGCAATCGAAAAAATATCATAAGTTTTAGGTTTTAAGGACCGGAGTTGGTCGTGATCGTGGTCTTGGCTGCCCGCATAGGGTGTTTTACGCGAATTCCCATCAGCTCAGCTTGCCGGGGCGGTGAGCGAATGGGGGGCGATCGGTTCTTGGGCAGAGTCAATTCCGTCAAGGCGATCCGCGCGGCGCAGCTCGGGGAACCATTTGGCCCAAAGACCGGTGACGACGATTGTTCCAATGCCACCGAAAACCACCGCGCCCACCGGGCCAAGGATGCGCGCGGCAACACCACTTTCGAATTCGCCAAGCTCATTGGAGCCAGAGATGAAAAGCCCAGATACCGACGAGACCCGACCGCGCATGTGATCAGGCGTGACAATCTGCACCAATGTCTGGCGGACATAGACCGAGACCATGTCGGCCGCCCCCAAGACGGCGAGGGCTATAATCGACAGGGTCATGTTTTTGGATAGACCAAAGACCAATGTGGCAAAACCAAATGCGCCCACCGCCCAAAACATCCGCCGACCCGCATGGCGCTTGAGCGGCCAGCGCGCCAAGGCGATGGCCATCAGCGTAGCCCCGATTGCGGGGCCGGAACGGAGTAGCCCAAACCCATGCGGGCCAACATGAAGGACATCGGCGGCATAGGCCGGAAGCAAGGCCGTGGCGCCACCCAAAAGCACGGCGAAGAGATCCAGCGAAATGGCGCCAAAGATGATCTTGTTGGTCCAGACATATACCAGACCTTCGCGGATCTGTTCGATCCGCCCGCCGGGTTGGCGTTGGGGGGTGGTGTCGGCGCGGATGAACAAGAGTGTGGCACCGCCAGCCGCATAAAGCACCGCCGCCACGCTATAGGATGCGGCCGCAGAGATCGTGCATAACACGCCGCCGATCCACGGGCCGATGATGACCGCGGCTTGCCAGCTTAACGATTTCAAAGAGATCGCCTGTGGCATCTGCGACCTTGGCACCAGCATTGGCACCAGCGCCGAACCTGCAGGCGAAAGGAAAGCGCGTGCCGCACCAAATATGGCGGCGATCACGAAAATATGGGTGAAGGACGGGTTGGGCTCAACCGCGACCAGAACCAGACCCAGAACGCATAAAAACTCAACCGCGAGGCTGGCGACGACGATTTTCTTTCGGCTCATCCGGTCGGCCAGTGACCCCGCAAAAAGAGTAAGGGCGAACAGCGGTAAGAACTGCACAAGCCCGACCATGCCGACCAGAAAGGCGCTTTGCTTGATGCTGAGTGTGTCGCGCGCAAGAGAATAGATCTGCCAGCCGATGGTTACCGCCTGAATCTGCACGGCGATATTGACAATCAGCATGCCAAACCAGAATCGCCCGAAATCCGGGTAACGGAACAAGAAGTTCGGCCTGCGGCTTGGCATGGGATGTCCGGGGTGGGGTGTTTTGCGGAACCATGACGATGCAAGACGGCAAGTTCAAGTGAGGTGCCGGGGTTATTCGTGATCTTGGGTTTGCGCGAAACAGCCACGAAGCCAGGCCTTGAACAGATCAACCTCGGCCTTTGGGGGGCCATTGGGGGCAGGGTTGATCAAGAAATGCGATTGCGGAAAGGCAATTGGGGAACCGGCGATGGCAATCGGCAGCCCGGACCTGATCGCGGTTTGGGCAAAGCGCGTTTGTATGGTGGCATGGCCGCCACCCGCCACGACAAGCGCCAGCGCTGCGGTTGAGGTGTCGACCAGATAGCGCGGGCTGGTTTTCACCATAGTCATATCATGGGCAGCGAAATAGCGCAGCCAGTTGTCTTCGTGGCCCAGGATGTGGATCAGCGGCGCCTCCAGGAAATCCGCAGGCGTATGAATGGATCCAAAGGATTTGGTGTTGCAGACCGGTACGATGGTTTCTTCAGAAATCTTCTCTACCTGACAGCCGGGCCAGTCACCGTAGCCAATGCGGATATCGACATCGACGTCTTCGTCGGAAATCGAGTCTGCCCAGATGGTTGAGATCAGGCGGATGTTGATTTTGGGATAGGCTTTGGCAAATTCAGGCAACAGCGGTGCAAGAAAAAGCGATACCGTGGAAATCGGGGCACGCACGGTGACGGTGTGCTTGGTGATGGGGCCAAACAGGCTGGTGGTGGCAAGGTTTATGTCACCAAGTGCTTTGCGAACTGAATGAACATAGGCCTGCCCCATGGCGGTCAGCGCCAGATGCCGTGGCTTGCGGTCAAACAGCCGACAGCCAAGCGTGCCTTCAAGCGCTTTGATATGCAGGCTGACGGCCGTTTGGGTCAGGCCAAGTT
>JBAUHP010000222.1:0-1553 GCA_049680345.1 Albidovulum sp.
AGATCGGCGATCGCGGCATTGATCGGGGCCACAAGATCGGAGCCTTTTGGGAAGATAAAGCCAAAATCCTCAGACCCCATCGGATCTCCGATGATCTTGAGCGCCCCGCCCGAGGCTGCCGCATAGCCGTGGCCTGCCGTGCTGTCGGTCAATACCAGATCGACATCGCCGGATTTCAGCGCCTCAACCCCGGCCCCGAAGGTTTCAAACAGTTTGATGCGCGGGTTGGCCTCATCACCATCAAGCACCTCATAGACACCGACATAGAAGGGCGTAGTACCGGGCTGCGCGGCCATCAGCAGATCGGCATTGGCGGCAAAAGTGGGCGCATCGGCAAAGCGGTCTTCATCGCCTCGCACCAGCATCAACATTTCAGAGCGCATATAAGCGTCTGAAAAATCCACCTTTTCCTTGCGGTCGTCACGAATGGTGATGCCGGTCATGCCAATGTCAAACTGGTTTTCCGACACCGCCGGGATCATCGCATCCCAGCTGGTATTTTCATACACGACCGTGATGTTCAAACGCTTGGCAATCTCGGCCATCGCGTCATATTCCCAACCGACCGCCGCCCCCGAGGCATCAAGAAACTGCAACGGCGGATAGGCATTTTCGGTCACAACAACAACCTCACGACCGCCAAGGTCGGGGGTTTCGGCAAGGGCGTGGCTTGCACATATCGCAAGCACAGCGGCAACGGCTGCGGTAAGTTTCATCTTCCAACTCCTATCAACAACATCCCAGATCCAAGGCTATGCCTGCGCAATGCTGCTGTCCAGCAAAGCTGCATCCGCCCCGCATACTTTGCAATCCGCCCGGCGCGTCGCCTTCAGCTTGCGGCTCTCGCCCCAAAGCCCGTCATAGATCAGCAAAGATCCGGTCAGCGTGGCCCCAGCCCCGGTCAGATGTTTCACCGCCTCAAGCGCCATCATCGCCCCCATGACCCCGGGCAAGGGGGCAATCACCCCCGCCTCGGCACAAGAGGGGGCAAGGCTTGCCTCTGGCCGCTGGGGAAAAACACAAGCATAACAGGGGCCGCCCCGGGCCGGATCAAACACCCCGATCTGACCTTCCCATTGGGTGATGGCTGCTGAAACCAGCGGCTTTTGGGCGGCCACGGCGGCTTCATTCACCAGATAGCGGGTATCGAAATTATCGGACCCGTCAAGGATCAGATCATATCCGCCAAACAGCGCCTGCGCACGGGCAGGGTCAAGGCGTTCGTGGTAAGTTTGCACTGAAATGAACGGGTTGAGGGCCAGCATTGACGCTTTGGCTGAAGCCACCTTGGGCTGCCCGATCCGCGCGTCGGTATGAATGATCTGCCGCTGAAGGTTCGAATTTGACACATCGTCATCGTCGATGACCCCGATGGTGCCCACACCGGCCGCGGCCAGATACAACAGCGCAGGCGAACCAAGCCCGCCCGCCCCAACCACCAGAACCCGCGCGGCCTTCAGCCGTTTCTGCCCGGCCCCGCCAATTTCGCGCAAGACGATATGGCGGGCGTAACGCTCCAACTCGCTGTCCGAAAAGGCACCGGACGCTTGGGC